>JALOKO010000312.1 GCA_025456495.1 Bryobacterales bacterium
CTGGTTCCCGAAAGGGAGTGGAGGTTCAAGTCCTCTCATCCGTACCACCAGTTGCATGCCAGGTGGAGTCGAACGGCCAGGGCGCGGGACGGCGGTGGGTGGCGCCGTACCCTCTCATGCGCCGGGCTTTAGCGGGGTGTCTCCTGCTCACTCTGCAATGCGGCTAGCTCGTCGCGAAGCGCTTCCAACTCCTGCTTCACTGCATGCGATGCCATGTCCGGATGACTGAGGTCGCGCAGACGGGCGTGCTGTTCAATCTCCTGGCAGAGTTCCCGTAATCGCTCTGCACCAATGCTCCCCGCGCTGCCCTTCAACCGATGCGATCGCCGTTCCACTTCTTCCCAATCCGCGGTCTGCAAGGCCTGCTGCAGCGCCAGCAACTGCATGGGTGAATCGGCCAGAAAGATCGTTACCAGTTCCTGCACCAAATCCTGCGAGTCGTCCGAGTACTGACGCAGCTCGTCCAACACCCTGCGGTCTAACACCGTTCTACCGGCCGGATTCCTTGCGTTGCTGTTGGCGCCTGGGTGGGCATCGGGCAAATGCGGATTCGTCATGCAAAAAACTCCCGTCACAGGCCCGGTTGGCGTGCGGGCGAGGATAGGGGCGCGACGGCCACTACCCGGCAGGCGATGCGCTTGCGCCGACATGCTCCTGGGGAGGTGCCCCTGGTTCCACGCCTGACGCCGTTGGCTTGTCACCTTTCGTACTACAGATCTTGCTTTACAGATCGGCCGAGACGATAGCCGCTTTAGAAGGAATTTTCCAGATTCCGCGCCTGACGCATCGTGGATGAGAACCCGCGTAGCGTCTCCATCTGCTGTCTCACCAGGCTCTCCATCTGCTCAGCCAACTTGATGACGGCTGCCGCGTTGTTGGCGATGGTGGTGGTTTTGGTCTTCATCTCCTGGAAGGTGTCCAGCTTCTGCTCCAACGCATGAACCACCTTGTCGAGGTCGTCCGCGCTCACGTCGCGCGCGGAGTCGGTCCGCGCCAAGCGCACCAGCAGCGCCCGTGCGATGCTATAGGCGGCCTCCAGCCGAATATCGGTGGCGGGGTCCTCCGGATCCCACAGCACAATCACGTCCATGCCAAACCGTTGCAGGGGGCGCACATTGTCCGGCGCCCGCGATGGTTCCCAGACGAACACGCCTGCCTGGCATCCGCGATTGCGCCGCGCCTCGGCCAGTTCTTCGCGCGCCTTGGCCACGCTGTACTTTCCGTCGCTCTTGGCTTCCCAGGCGATGCCTGCTTCCGGGGCGCCGCTATCGTCGGTCAATCGCGTCACGTAGTCCCCGGTTTTGTTCCGCGAAAAGGAGCCGCTGGTCAGGTGTACGTCCTCAAACAGATCGCCGTACGCGGCGGCCATCGGCTCCAGCACCTGGCCCAGTGCCTCCTCATAGGTGAGGCCCTGCAGAGTGGAGCGCGCCATCACCGCCCGCCGTGTTTCCAGGCTCTGCAGGGTACTGCGCACCTCGCTTTGGAATTCCTCGGCGCGCTGCCGCAGTGCTTCCATCCGCTGTTCCAACTGCCGGTTCAACACCGATAGCGGCGATTGCGGATCGTCCAGCGTCAATCGCTGGCTGATGCTCTGCTGGGCCCCCTCGATGGCCCGCGTCATGCGCGAGAGCGCGGAATCCGGCTTGTCCAGCGAAAACTCTCCGCGCATCTGCTGGTTCTCGTCGCGCAAGGTGTCGGCCAGCCGCTTCAGCGCGGAGTTCGGCTCATCCAGTGAAAACTGCGCCAGCAATTGTTTGCGCTGTCCTTCCAGTGCCTCCGTCAACACACCCTGCACCTGAGCCCGTAACCCTCCCGCCTCCTCCGGAGACAGCATCCGGAAGAGCTTCGATTGGTCACCCACGTGCGAAGTAAGGGTGCGCGCCAAGGCGGAACTGTCCCCATCCAACTGGGCCTTCAACAGCGAGTCCAACTCGCCGCCCGGCCTGGTAAGCGCCCCCAAGCGTGCCTCCAGCTTGCCCTTCGACGGGTCAAGGTACTCACCAAGGACCTGCCCCAGTGAGGTGGTGAGCTGCGACTGCCGTTCTTCCAGCAATCGGCGCAATCCATCCACCAGGTTGCGGCTTTCGCGCTGAATGGCATCCAGGTCAAGGCTGCCGGCGGCCATGCGCAGGCTCAGCACGCCAATGCGCAGGGCCAGCCGCAAAAACTCGTCGCGCTGTGGGCCTTCGGGGTAGCGACGCAGTTCGGCCAGCACCTCGGGGTCTCTGACCTCAATGCGCACCTGGGTGGGCTCAGCCGCGAACATGGACGCGGTCGCCAACGGCGTGCCCCGCTGGGGGTCGTACCGTTGGGGGTCCTGTCGATGCGGGTCCGGCCGTTGCGCCTCGGTTGCCATGGTGCTCCCAGTTTCGCAGATTCGACGCTAAGGGATATGAAGCCTTTCGGCGCTTGCCGTCTGCTTCTCGCATACAATAGTCGCGTCGTCCCCAGCGCCATCCACAGGGCAGTGGCCGGGGATGTTCTTCAGGAGGATTCCCCCCATGACCATTCGTGAGAACCGCGCCGAGATGCACTTTGAGGTGGAGCCAGGCAGCCGCGCCGCGCAAGTGATTGACGATTCCCGCGTCTTCCGCATCCTCCTGCTGGGGGATTTTTCCGGCAAAGAAGGGGACGCCCGCGGACCTCTCCACCAGCGCCGCCCCGTGGAGGTAGACCGCGACACCTTCGACGATGTGTTGGCTGCCATGCGTCCCACGGTGATGGTGGGCCTGGATGGCGAGGAGCCGTTCCCACTGAAGGTGGCTGACCTGGATGACTTCCGCCCGGAGGCCATCTTTCACAAGAATCCCCTGTTCCTGGAAATGCGACGGCTGCGGGATCAACTGGAGGACCCGGACCGCTGGCGGGCCGCCGCGCGCGATCTGGGTTCGGGTGCCGATGTCGCGCCCGCATCCCCCGCAACCCCGCCGCCGGCAACCCCCGCCAAGGTGAGCGCCCGCGATCTGGTTTCCGGCGGCAGCCTGCTGGACGCCATGATGGAAGACGCGCAGTCAGACCGCCCCGCCCCTGCCCTTGCCCCCTCCAAGGACCCCGTGCTGGAAATCGCCCGCCGCGCCGTACTGCCCTATCTGGTCAGCGCGCCCTCGGCCCAGCAGCAGGAGTTGCTGGCGCGGATGGATGAAGCCATCAGCGCCCAGATGCGCAGGGTGCTGCATCACCCGGTGGTGCGCCGCGTGGAGTCCGCCTGGCGCGGCCTCTTCCGCCTGATTCGCGCCCTGGATACAGGAGCTCACCTGAAGGTGTCCATTCTGGACCTGTCACGCGAAGAGCTGCAGTTGGATCTGTTCGGCCACGACGACCCCGCCCACAGTTTGTTGGCCCGCGTGCTGATCGCTGACCCCGGTAAGCGCGCCGATGGACAGGGCTACAGCGTAGTCGCGGGCGCCTACCGCTTTGGCGCTGATGCCGACGACCTGCGCGCGCTGAACCGCCTGATGAAGTTTGCCAAATCCGCCGGCGCGCCCTTCCTCGCGGATGCCACCCCCTCGTTGGTTGGCGCCCCTGCCTTTGAGGGCGTGCTGAACCCCCGCGCATGGACACCCGCCTCCGAAGTGGCCGGCGGCTACTGGCCGCTGGTGCGCAAGCAGGCCGACGCCGCGTGGCTGGGGTTGGTGGCCCCTCGTGTGCTCAGCAGGCTTCCCTACGGAAGGAAGTCCGATCCCTGCGACGCCTTTCCCTTCGAAGAGATCGCCGGCCAGCCATCCCCCGATGACTACTTGTGGGGGAGCGGCGCCGTTTGCATGGCCATGCTGCTGGGCCAGGCCTACGCCGAATTCGGGTGGGACTTCAAGCCCGGTGCCGTCGCTGAGCTCACCGGCCTGCCCTTGCACACGTACTCCAGCCACGAGGGAACCGTGTCCACCTCCGTGGCCGAGGCCTGGTTCACTGAGGAGGCCATGGAGGCGCTCAGCTCGCGCGGCTTCATCACCCTTGTTCCGTACAAGAATCAGGACCGCCTCCGCGTGTTCCAGATGAACTCGATTGCTGACCCCTACCGCCTCATCCAAGGCCCCTGGAGCGTGTAACGGCTCCGCTTGCCGCCATCCAGACGCCCGCCTCAGGCTACACCCCCGCCTCAGGCTACACGCCCGCCTCACGGCGCTGCCTCACAGCGCTGCCCTCACAGCGCTTGCCCTACAGCGCTGCCAAACAGCGCTGCCAAACGGTGCTGTTCCGCGCGCGTGGCCAATGACGTCTGCCCTACCTGGGGCGCGCCCAAACGCTGGCCCTCCACTCACCTCTTCTCACTCGCTTCCGCAACCGTCCTGCAGCGCCCGAAACCAACGCAAAGTCGGCGTTGACGGCGATGGTGGCGTCCTCCGCGCCTTCTGGAATTGACAACCATTTGCAATCTCGCTAACCTTTCCTATGGTGGAACTAGACCTGAAGTGGTCCACTTTCGCGGCCGATTTGCCTACGCAGACCGATAAGGACGATTTCCAGCACGCGACATGAGAGTTCCAGGGAGTTCGAAACGGATCAAGATGATGACGGAATGGCTGACGACAACGAAAATGAGCAGGCTCGCGCGAGGAAACAGAGCGGGAATGGGTCCGGCATGGCAATGCGCGATCCGTCTGATTGCAAGCCTGTTTCTGATGCAGGGGCAAGCGATGGCGCAAGCGCCGGAACGTGTTTTGCGCGGAGTCGTGCTGGATGGGTCCGGCGCGGCGGTGGCGGCGGCGCAGGTGGAGCTCCGGGATGCGCAAGAGCAGGTGCTGGCATCGATTGCCACCAGCGAGAGGGGAGAGTTTTCGTTTCGCGATGAAGGCCGCGCAGCCCAGTCCCTTCAGGTGCAGGCGGTCGGATTCCGTCTGGAACGGCTTCGCTTGCGGGATGCCGCTCCCGGAGCGTTGGTCATTCGTCTCAGCCCGGAGGTGCGAACGGAAAGCATCACCGTCTCCGCCGCCCGCACGGAAATGCCGTTGACCGCCTTGCCCAACTCGGCGGTATTGCTGGAGAAAGAAACGGTGGACATCCAGCGACTTTTCTCAGACGACCTCGCCTCGGTTTTGGAAAAGACGATTCCCGGTTTCGGACCCAGCCTGCGCAAGATGGCCGGCCGCGCAGAGAGCCTCCGCGGACGAAATCCGCTGTACATGATCAACGGCGTCACGCAACACAACGCGCTCCGTGATGGACAGCGGGACGGCTACACCATTGACATGGACTTCCTGGAAACCGTTGAGGTGATTCAAGGCTCCAACGCGCTGCAGGGAGTGGGCGCCACCGGTGGAGTGGTGAACATGGTCACCAAGTCCGCTCCGGTGGACGGCACGTGGCGGCATGATGTTCGCCTG
>JALOKO010000313.1 GCA_025456495.1 Bryobacterales bacterium
CATGGAACGTGGCGAATCCCGAATGGCGGCGAAACGGAATGGGCAAGATGGACCGGATAGGAGTGCCCATGCGAATTGGAGTTGTGCGTTCTGTGAACATGTTCTTTAACCCAAGAAAGAAGGACCTTCGCCTTCGGAATCAAGCATTGCGAAGCTCGGGCAACCCAGGAGACATCATTCTTGTGACGAGAGTGAATCCCTCCAGTGGCTTTGAGTACGACATTCAGGTTGCTCCGCAAGGCTCGGCTTTGTACCAGCAACTACTTCCTTACTGCAACACTCCTGTGCGAAACTCTCAAAAGATGTTTGGCTATTTTTAGTAGTCGCTCTGAACCATCACTCCGTCAAATGCCTATGCCCGAAACCAACTCCTACATGATTCGATTGACCGGAACTGAAGACGATGAAGACATGCTTTTCACGCTGATCAGGTCTAAGGGTAGGGCTGTCAATCCGATCTCTCGATCTGTGCGGAATGGCGTCTGCAAAGCACAGTATGGGCCATTCGATCAGGAGTTCGCCGAATCTTGCCGGGAGACAGTCATGAAATACAAGGGAATCAGCAGCAAATGCCTAATAGAGGTCTTCGCAGGTCGCTTTTCCAACAGCAGGTTGAGGCTGTCGATTGCGGAAGAGTACTGCGCGCGCCAGATATCAGGGAGGGCCTCAGCAATCAAGCTGTTGCGAAAGCGTGCGCCGTCTTGCGCCTGCGCGTCCAGCCAGGTAGCCCAGGGCCTTGCCGTCTGCGATGCCAGGGCAGCCGCATACGCAGAGGGAACCATGGCCACCGATGGCCGGGCAAGCGGACTCTCCCACACCACAATGGCGCTCCAAACACCATTCGCGTTCCAGGCCGGGCAACCGGCAATGCTATCCCCATGCGCGGTGCGGCCTACGTAGACGATCCCGAAGCTTGGTAGGTCGCGCACCAGCATTTCCTTCACGACGATCGCGCCCTGCGGACCGCAGTGGAGGGTCCATTGGGTGGGTTCGGTTACCGGAAGCGCTTCGTGGGGAATGGGGTTGGCGGGCGACTGGCCCGTGGAGACCACCACCAGGTTGCGCTCGACGTCGTCGCCAAGGACGGCCGTGACTGGATGGACGCGGTCGCCTTCCACGATCTCCGCGCGGGAGGCGCCCGCCAGCAACCCACGCAAGGTGACGTAGCCGCCCTCTATGGGGATGGCATAGGATTCCCCAATCCGATTGCCATTTTCGTTTAGTGCGCGCAGGAGGGCAGGGGCCGCAACGGGCGCCGGTTGCTTGACGTGGGGTTGCGAATTCTCTTCGCGGGGACTCGAATCGGTCTGCTGGGAGTAGGATTGCGCGGTAAAGGAGCAGTACACCAAACCAAGAACAAGCGCCAGCCAGCGAAGTCGCATGCCGTTGGGACGCCTGCCGGGGTACTGCCGTTACCCGGCGTTGCGGATCGCAGGCGCTTGCATAAAGGTGGGTGGCGGCTTTGCCGATGATCCTGCTGGATGGCCAGACGGAAACACAAGCGGAAGGGAAGCGACGTCTCCACTACGGAGGCGGCGGGTGGGCCATCTCCATTGGCGAAGGCTCCGTTGGCAGAGGCTAGACTGCCCGAGGCGCCAGTGGCAGAGGCGACACTGGCGGAGGCGACACTGGCGGAGGCGACACTGGCGGAGGCGACACTGGCGGAGGCGACAGAGACGCAGCCTTCAGTCCTCGATGCCGTCGGGGAGCCATCCATCGCTGCTCCCGCGTCCGCACCCCCGGTTGTGTCGGTGGTGGTGGTGACCTACCAATCCCGCCGACACTTGCCGGACCTCGTGCAGTCCTTACGATCGCAAACCTTCCATGACTTCGAGCTCATCCAGATTGACAGCGCGTCCAAGGATGGCTCCAATGCGGTGCTATCGCTTCATTGGCCCGGGCTGCGGCAAACAGCCTCCCCGGAGAATCTCGGTTACCGGCGGGGGAACCAGTTGGGCATCCAGCAGGCGCGCGGAGAGTACATCGTGGTGATGAACGACGATGTCGAGTTGCACCCACGCCTGCTGGAGGAGCTGGTTGACGCCGCGCGGCGGGAGGAGAGGGTGGCCATCGTGGCGCCGGCCATCCTGGTGTATGGCGACAGCACGCGGGTGAACGCGGCAGGCAGTGACCTGTTACCCGTAGGGTTTTACGCCGCTCGTGGCAAGGATCACCCCTTCCAAGGGCTGCGCAGGCCCAGGGGAATTGCGGCGGCCTCCGGGTGTTGTTTCCTGGTGCGACGGGACTTCCTGGAGCGCAGCGGCGGTTTCGCCCCGGTCTTCGACACACTGCCGTCCGGCTGGCACGCCTCGCTGGAGGACCTTGACCTGTGCTGGCGCGCGTGGGCCGAAGGCTGGCGGGTTGTCTACCAACCCAAAGCGCTGCTGTGGCACAAGTACACCCAAAAGGGATTGGACGTGGGGCGCTTCGCCAGTTTGGTGGGTGGACGCCTGGTGTTCGTCTGGATGAATTTCCCTGGCCGATTCCTGGCGCGCTTTGCCCCGGTTCTGTCATTCACCGAACTTGCGCTGCTGTGCTGGAGTTGCCTGCGCGGGCCACGGTTTGTGCGCGCCTGGGCGACTTGCTGGCATTGGGCCTGGCGCAACCGGAGGCGCCTGAACGAACTGCGGCGTGTGCGGCACGCGCGCCGCGTCGCAAGCGACGCCACGCTGCTTGGGCTGTTTTCGCACGGGCTGGTGGCCCCGCCCGGATTGCGCAGGTCCTGGCCGCTGCGCGCGGCGCTGAGAGCGTGGTTCGCCGGGAACGCGCTTTGCCTCGGCTGGCCCTTCCGGCGCGCTGGCCTTGCGGCGGAGCAATCCCCCGCAACCCCATCCCCACAGCGGCCTTATCTTGGCTTGAAGCGCCTCGGCGACGTGGTGAGTGCGACGCTCCTGCTGATCTTGCTTGCGCCAATCTTCTGCCTGCTGGCGCTGCTGGTGCGTCTGCAGTTGGGACGACCCGTGTTGTTTCGCCAGACACGTATCGGCCGGAACGACCAGCCGTTCACCCTGTACAAGTTCCGCTCCATGCTGGATGACCAGGACCGCGACGGACGCCCACGGCCTGACGCGGAGCGGTTGCCCCCGTTCGGCCAGTGGTTGCGCGGCTGGAGCCTGGATGAACTGCCGCAGTTGTGGAACGTCCTGCGCGGCGACATGAGCTTTGTAGGACCGCGCCCGCTGCTGCCGGAGTATCTGCCCCGCTACTCCGCCGAGCATCGCCTTCGTCACGCGCTTCGACCCGGCCTTAGCGGATTGGCGCAGGTGAACGGCCGCAACCGCTCCAGTTGGCGCAAGCGGCTGGACCTGGATTGCGAATACGTACGCAGCGTCTCGCTGGCACTGGATCTGCAAATCGCTTGGATGACCGTCGGCAGACTGCTGCGACGGGATGGAATCGCGCACGAGAGCGCCGCCACCATGCCCGAGTTTCAAGGATTGCCCCACGATGCCTGAGCAACCCATCGTGTTCTATGGCTGCGGCACGCAGGGTCTGGCGATTCTGGAATGGGTTCGCGAGACACTGCCGGGGCGTCGCCTGATTTTGACCGATGACAACCCCGCCCTGTGGGGAAAGCAATTGCTGGGCCTGCCAGTGATCCAACCCGAGTTGGCATTCGGCAGCGGAGCGCGTCTGGTGATGTGCGGCATTGGCGATAACCAGGCGCGAGCGCGAGTGCTGCTTCGATTGGGTGCACAGGGACACCGCTGGCAGCGATTCATTCATCCCCGGGCCCTGGTGGCTCCTTCAGCGGAAGTGGGAGATGGCAGCGTTATTCTGCCCTTTGCGGTGGTGAATCCGTTCGCCACGGTTGGCGAGGGCTGCCTCATCAATACCCATGCCGTGGTGGAACACCACTGCCAGATTGAGGACTTCGCGCACGTCGCGCCACGCGCGTCGCTGGGCGGCGGCTGCGTGGTGGAAGAAGGCGCGTTGGTGGGACTTGGTTCCGCAATGTTGCCGGGCAGGCGGCTCGGCCGCGGGGCAACGCTGGGCGCCGGAGCAGTGCTGGTTCGGGATGCCCAGCCTGGCGCTGTCTTGACGGGAGTGCCCGCAATCCCCGTCGCGCGATCCGGGCAATAGGCGCAACCGCCGTCGCCAGTTGGTTTTTTTTTGCCGGGTTGTGGTTGCATTCCCGGAAGGTCCTCTTGCCGTTTCCCCGCACTCCCGCGCCATAACCGGCGCACCCACCACAGGTTCCTGGCCGCTACCCCCCCATTGACAGCGATATTCAAGTGCGATAGATTTCGCCTCACGCGAGCGGATGCTTCAGGGAAACGATCCGCAAGAAACAGCGCGGTGCGGTATGCGGGATTCCGCGGGTTACGGTGGCAGTTGTCGCGAGGCAGACGGTGCTATGGTTCACTCCAGCGCTGACGGCCTCAACTCTTCTCCGCAGTGGCTCGATTCATTCCGCCTTCACGCCAATCGTCGGGTTTCCGCTCGTCGTCAAGAAAGGGGTTCAATTGCATGGCTAGACCACGAGTCTTTACCATCAAACTCCTGGCGCTGATTGTGATGATGACTTGCATAGCAAGCGTCGTTGGCCAGGAGTTCCGTGCAACCATTTCCGGACGCGTTTTTGACGGGTCCGGTGGCGCGATTGCCGGTGCGCAGGTCACCGCGTTGAATGTGGCTTCCCAGGAAACCGCCAACGCCACGTCTGACACCTCCGGCGTGTATTCACTTCCCTTCCTCCGCCCTGGCTTGTATCGCATTACCGTCCGGGTGGATGGCTTTAAGACCTTTGTCCGAGAAAACATCAACGTCCAGGTGGGCCAGATCGTCGGTCTCGACGTCACCCTGGAGCTGGGCGCGGTAACTGAGACCGTCGAAGTCACTAGCGAGATCGCACTGCTGGAAACGCAAACTGCCAGCCGCGCTGGTATCGTCAACACCAAGCAGATCACGGAATTGCCCTTGAACTCGCGCAACCCCTTCATGCTGGGTGCGATGATGTCGGGCGTTACCTTCCGTGGCGCGGCCATCTGGCAGCGTCCCTTCGATAACGGCGCCATCGCTGAATGGTCAGTGAACGGTGGCCGCCAGTCGAATAACGAGTTCCTGATGGACGGCGCGCCGAACAACGCGCAGGCCGGCAACAACAACATCGCCTACGTGCCCATCGTGGATGCCGTGCAGGAATTCGCCGTGCAGCAGAACTCCTATGACGCGCAGTACGGCAAGACCGCCGGCGGCGTGTTCAACGTAGTGCTGAAGAGCGGCACGCCCACCTTCCACGCGACCGGCTGGTGGTTCCTGCGCCGCCGGATTTTGGACGCCAACACCTTCCAGAACAATGCTGTGGGAGTGGATCGG
>JALOKO010000314.1 GCA_025456495.1 Bryobacterales bacterium
ACGTCCGAAGGCCGTCGAACTCACGTTGCTGTTTGGCGCGGCGAAGTTCGTTTGGTTGAACAGATTGAAGAACTCGCTGCGGAGCTCCACGCGTGAACCTTCCCGCGGTAGCAGGAACTGCTTGTAGAGGCCGAAGTCGCTCTGGTAGAACGGCTCCATGCGACCGATGTTGCGTCCGGCGTTGCCGAAGGGACGTGTCACGTCGGTGGGCTCAGAGATGTTCCCACGCAGGAACCAGCTGAACGGGTCGTAGCTATTGTCCTGGATGGGGCCCGAGATGTTCGGGCGGTGCGTGCAGCTTGAGCAAACCTGGAACGGTGCGGTGGGGCTGTAAGTGAGGTTGATGGGGAAGCCGCTGCGGACCGTGTTGATGAGCGTGGTGCGCCATCCGCCCAGCAGCGCATTCACCACCGGATTCCAGTCGCTGCCCCACTTGCGGCCCCGCCCAAACGGCATTTCGTAAATCAGCGACGTCACGTTGTTGTGCGGAATGTCGTAGCTGGACAGACCGCGTTCGCTGGCCAGGTCGTAGAAGTTCACGCGGGAGTTGTCTCCGTTGTAGGTCTCCAGGTGGCCGGCGGCATTATCGATGGCCTTTGACCAGGTGTAGGAGTTCAACAGATACAGCCCATTGCTATAGCGCTTCTCCACCTTCAACTGCAGTCCGTGATAGAAGGTGTTGCCGCCGGCGAAGGCGGTCTGGATGAAGGCGTAGTCCCGGAAGGGCCGACGCGAATCCAGGTTCAGGTTCTGCCCCGGCAGGTTCGGCTGGGCTTGGTTGAAGTCGCCCAGGATCAACTGGTTCACCCCACGGTTGCCCACGTAGCCCACATCCAGCAGGAAGTTATTGCCCAGATCGCGCTGAATAGTGAGGTGCCAATTCTGCACGTAGGGCGACGGGGTATCGGCCGGGATGTAGTTCACGCGGGTGGTGCGGGTGTTGTAGAGAGACGGGTCGTTGAAGCCCGCCGGGAAGCCATCCTGCGTGCGCTGGAAGCAGCTCAGGAAGGGTTGGCCACTGGCGCAAATGGGCTGGACGGAAGAACCCGTGGCGGCCGCCGGGGCAATCTGATTGCGATTCACCGCGAACACAAAAGGACCGGTGAAACCCAGGATGTTCTCGCCGCCCATGCGGTTGAAGTGGACGTAGCTGATGCCGTAGGCGCTGCGGATGACTGTCTTCTCGTTCAGCGTGTAGGCCAGGCCCAGGCGCGGACCCCAGTTGTTGCGGTCGGGCCGAATGGTGGACCGGTCCTGCACGTTGCCGTCCCGGGCAAAGAACAGCGATGCCGTGGTGGGGTCGAAGTTGCCCAGGCGGTTGTTCGCTTCCCATTGTGGGGTGGCATATTCATAGCGCAGGCCGAGGTTCAGGGTCAGGTTGCGGTTCACTTTCCAATCGTCCTGGAGGTAGAAGAAGTTCATGCGCTGGCGGTAGTCCAGCACCGCGAAGTTGCTCTTGGCGTACGCACTCTGCGCGCCCACCAGGAAGTCCGCCATGTTGGCGACGGGGTTGAAGGCGCTGCTGAGTCCGGATTGCGCGCTGAAGCGACCGTTGTAGGTGGATTGTCCGTACACCGGGGCGAGGTCGTTGATCTCAGTATTGATGGCCTGGTATTCCCAGCCCGCCTTGATGGTATGCGCACCGGCTAGCTTGGAGTAGTTCACACGGGGGTTCCACACCTTCGGCCACTGGAACTGCGGATTGGAGTTTTGACGGCCCAGCCCGGTAAAGCCGGTAATGTTCTGCGTGTTCAGACCACCGCCGATGCGTTCGTCGCGCTCAATCCCGCGAATGCCGTAGGTATCCTCAATGTGCGGTTCGGCGAAGTTCACCGGCACCTTACCGGCCTCAGTGATGGTGTGGCCGAAGCGCACTTCCAGCAGCGAGGTGGGGGTAAGCGTGAAGGTGGCGCCCGTCGCAATGGCGTAGTTGCGGACGTAGGTGTTGCCATTCGAATCGCCGCCGGAAGAGCCCGGGATGGCAGCGGGATCGTTCTGGTCGAGTTCGCGCCAGCTATAGCGGAAGAAGGTGGTGAACTTCTCGTTCCAGAACTGGTCAAGCTTGAAGTTCCACTTGTTGTCAGGCACTACGAAGGTTCCCAGACTTTCAAAGTTCGTGCCCACGCCCAGAGCGCCGACGCCTGAGCGGTTGGGTAGCGGCAGGTCCTGCAGTACGCGGCGTGCGAAAGCCGTCTGCTGCGACACTGGCACTTGTCCGTTTACATATGGAACGCCGTCATAAGGGTTACGCAGGTTGACGCCAGTGAAGCTGCCCTCGCGCATCGCCTGGTTGGGGACATCGGCAAAGAAGAGGTTGGCCTGGCGCTGGCGCTGGCCTTCGTAATCGGCAAAGAAGAACAGGCGGTTCTTTACGATGGGTCCGCCGCCGGAAATTCCAAACTGGTTCTGTTTCAGGTCAGGCTTTTCTCCCGTCTGCGGCTTGAAGAAGCCGGTGGCGTTCAGCGCGCGGTTGCGCAGGAAGTGCCACGCCGTGAAGTGAAAGTCGTTGGTGCCGCTGCGGTACGCGGCGTTGATGACCGCGCCGCCGGCGCGTCCGTACTCGGCCGAGAAATTGTTGGTGATGACGCGGAACTCGCCCACCGCATCGGGGGAAAGCTGGACCACCTGGTTGGAAAAACCCTGGTTGGAAGTGCCATAGGCGTTGTTCTCCACGCCGTCCAGGGCAAAGTTATTGTACGAGCTACGCAGGCCGTTGACGTGATAGCTGGCGTCGCGCGCGCCACCCAGCGTGGTGCCGCGCAACGCGCGTACGGTGCCGGGCGTCAGCAGCGTGAGGTCAGCATAGGCACGGCCATTCAGCGGCAGATCTTGCGCCTGCTGGCTGCCGATCACCGTGCCGCGCGAGGAGGTGTCCATTTCCACCAGGGCGGCGGCTTCGCTTACCGTCACGACCTCAGTGACTTCTCCCACCTGCAATTGAAGGGCAACGCGCTGGCGCGACCCCACTGTGACCGCGAAGGGGTCAGACACCGCTTTTTTGAATCCCGCAATTTCGGCTGCCACGGTGAAGTTACCGGGCCGCACGTTCAAAAACTCGTACACTCCGTTGTTGTTGGTGAGTGTCGTTACCACTACGCCGGTTTGCTGGTTGGTGAGGGTTACGTTGGCGGACGAAACCACTGCTCCGGACGCATCCGTAATGGTTCCCAGCACCGCCGCCGTCTCAAACTGCGCAAGCAACGAGCCTGGCGCGAAGAGGGCAATGCTGGCGATCCATACAAGAAGGAAATTTCTCATTTGGCTCCCCTGAAGTCGAATCGGGCTGGTGCAGCCCGTCTACTAGGGAAGCAAAACAAAGTTACAAGCAGATGGAAGAACAGTAAACAATGAATGACAGTAGCAGCGCAAGGTAGAGAGGTTGTTGAAAAGACGCAGTGATCGGAAATTTCGATGGGGCCGCAACGTGCCGCTGATGGGAATCGCTAGAGGCAGCACCTGAGAGGCAGTAACCGGGCCAGGCCGAAACAATCGGGTAGCGGATGGGCGGCGGAGGGCTTAGTTGCCGATGGCGCTGCGTCGACGTGCGTAGATGCCGGCCTTGGCCAGTTCCCGCTCCACATCGTTCACGCTGAGGCGGGAGGCATCAAAATCCACCACCAGCCCGTCCAGCTTCGGGGTGACCTGCACGCGGCTAAGGCCGTAGACGGCGCCGGCCCTGGAGATGTTGGCCATCAGCCGCTCGTCCAAGGGGCTCAGGAGTTCGAATCGTAGGGTTACCTTGGTCATTTCCAGTTCCTAGGATACGGGATCCTTTGGCGCTTGCTGCCATTCCCGTAACGCTTTTTCACGAATCCGGCCGTTGCGCAGCGCGAGCAGGCATTGTCTTGCCACACCCAGCAACTGCGTGGCGTCTTTCTCACCCAAGTGCATTCGGCGCAGCAATAAGCGCAGTTTTCGGTCTACCGACAGCGCTACCCTGGGCTTGGCGTACCCGGTCTCGACAAGCACCGTGCTCCATTCGCGGTGCAAACGGTCCAGCACTTCCTGCGGCGCCAGGGGTGAACGCAGCGGGCTGGGGTTGGCCACGGCATCGGTCTCACGAATGAGTTCGTACAAGCACACCGCCACGGCCTGGCCCAGGTTCATGGAGTCATGACCCGGACGTGTGGGGATGTGGGCCAGTTGGTGGCAGTGGCTGATGTCCTGGCGCGACAACCCGTGCTTCTCAGACCCGAAAACCAGCGCGACGCGTCCGTGCGCAGCCTGGCGCAACAGCAACGCTCGCGCGCGTTCCAGGCGCTGGACGGGTGCGGCCACCTCGCGCGCTTGCAATCCGGTGGCGCCCATCACCCATCCACAATCGGCCACCGCTTCTGAAAGGGACGAAAAGCACGCCGCCTGCTGCAGCACAGCTGCCGCATTCACGGCCGAACGTGCTTCCCGGAAGGCCACCTCATAAGCGTTCACTAAGCGCAACTGGTGAAAGCCGAAGTTGCTCATCGCCCGCGCCGCCGCACCGATATTCAGCGGGTTCCTGGGCGAAACCAGCACGACGCAAAGCGGAATGGGTTCCTGGTCCAATGCAATCGAATAAGGGACGAGCGGATGGACTGCTGTCGCATTCTGCGGACGGACTGCTGTCGCACTCTGTGGACGGACTGCTGTCGCATTCTGCGGACGGACTGCTGTCGCACTCTGCGGACGGGCCAGGGCCCGGGGGTGAACGGGCACTGGCTTGGCGCCGACGCGGGTCCGCAGTGGCATCGCACGGGCGCCAGCAGAGGTCTGCTTAGCGATTAAAGTAGTCAGCGTTCTCCTTGGCGAAGCTGTCCCACTGGGTGGGCAGGTCGTCCAGGGCGAAGATCGCGGACACCGGGCATACGGGGACGCACGCACCGCAATCAATGCACTCTACCGGGTCAATGTAGAGCATCTTCGCCTCTTCGAAGGTACCCTCGTCCTTGCGGGGGTGAATGCAATCCACCGGGCAAGCATCCACACACGCGGTGTCTTTGGTGCCAATGCACGGTTCGGCAATTACGTAAGCCATATCAGTACCTCTCCATCAATCCTTGAAGCAATCCCACAACAATCTGTGACGCAATCCCAAAAACAGCCCCAATCGTCGAGCATGCGACCATTCGGGCGGAACCTATCATCGTACCCCATCCGCCGCGGCTTCCTTCAGTTGCGCCTCCAACAGCGCCGCCGCTTCTTTCGCCGGAGCGTAGTCCGGTTCAATATCGTTAGCCTTTTGGAAGCAGTCCCGCGCGAGTTCCCAGCGCCCCAGCGCGGCATGCGCCCGCCCCAGATTGAACCAGGGGTAAAGATAGCTG
>JALOKO010000315.1 GCA_025456495.1 Bryobacterales bacterium
ACCCGGTCACCCAGATGCCCATCGTCATCCTCAAGGACCTCAGCGGCAAAACCGTCCTTCCCATCTGGGTGGGCATCTACGAGGCCAATGCCATCGCCCTGGAGATCGAAAAGGTAGCCACGCCCCGCCCGCTCACCCACGACCTCATCAAGACCCTCCTGCTGGGCATGGAAGCCAGCCTCCAGAAAGTGGTGGTGAGCGAACTGAAGGACGACACCTTCTACGCCGTCATTTGGCTGGAAAAAGACGGGAAGCTAATGACGGTGGATTCCCGCCCCAGCGACGCCCTCGCCCTGGCGCTACGGCTGGATTGCCCCATCTTCGTCAGCGAACAGGTATTGCAAAGCTCCAGCACGCAGGCCGCGAATTCCGAAAAGGCCACCAACGACGAACTGAAGCGCTGGCTGGAGAATCTCAACGACGAGGACCTTGGCCGTTACAAGATGTAGCGCCCGCCTGCTTCGCCGCGCTTCCGCCCATCGCCCATGCAAGAGCTAACGCCTGAACTCCAAGCCACTCTCGCCCGGCTGGCCACGGTCGGCTTTGAGGTGCTGCCCATGCTGGATGTAGGCACCCACTACATCGTCGGTCGCGACGGCCTCATCGCCTTCGTGCAGCGCCACGAGGACGGCGCTTTCGGTTCCTCCGGCAACCCCGGCAAGCTGTGTGAGCGCGGCCTGGCTACCTTCGTACGTCGTGGTGAAGGCGGCGTCTTTCAGGCGAAGGGCCTGGAACTGGAAGCCACCGTCGCCGAATACGACGCCGCCATTCGCTTTGCCATTGACCTCCGTCACGCTCTCGCCAGCCCCGCCGCATAGGACCTTTCGGCAACGGTCGGCCTCATCCCGCCCGGTCCAGGTAATGCGTCGCCGATACCTCGCGCAGCCGGGCCGCCGCTAACTCCGGGGTGATGTCCCGCTGCGGTGTACCCAGCATCTCGTACCCCACCATGAACTTCCGCACAGTCGCTGAGCGCAGGAGTGGCGGATAGAAATGTCCGTGAAAGTGCCATTCCGGATGCGGTTGCCCATCCGTCGGGCTCTGATGAAATCCCATCGAATACGGGAAGCTCACCTCAAACAGGTTGTCGTACCGCGTCACCGTCTCCAGCAGGATCGCGGCCAGGGCGCTACGCTCCTCGGCCGTCATGTCCGGCATGCTGCCCACCGCCCGCCGCGACACCACCATCGTCTCAAACGGCCACAGCGCCCAGAACGGCGCCAGCGATACGAAGTGCTGGTTCGCGCACACAATGCGCTCCGCCCTTTCCAACTCCACCCGCAGATACGCCGTGAGCAAGGTCTCTTGCCGCCGCGCCCACCAGGCTGCCTGGGCTGCCTGTTCCTTCAGGATTTCGTTCGGCAGGCTGCGCGTGGCCCAAATCTGCCCGTGCGGATGAGGGTTGCTAGCCCCCATCATCACGCCGCGATTCTCGAAGATCTGCACATACCCGATGTCCGGCCGCGACCCCAGTTCCAGGTATTGCTCGCACCACATGTCAATTACAGCTTCCAGCGCCGGCTGCCCCAACCGCGCCAGCGTCAGGTCGTGCCGCGGACTGAAGCAGATCACCCGGCAGACCCCGCTCTCGCCTTCCGCAACCAGCAGGTTCTCTTCATTCACCCGCGCCGTCGAGGATTGCGGCAGCAGAGCCGCGAAGTCGTTGTCAAACACAAATGTCGATGTGTAGTCAGGGTTCTGGAGCCCCCCCGCGCGCATATTTCCAGGACACAGATAGCACTGCGGATCGTAGCTCTCCGCTACCGGCTGCACCACCTTTTCCACCTGCCCTTGCCACGGCCGCTTCGTCCGGTGCGGCGACACCAACACCCATTCCCCAGTGAGCAGGTTCAGACGCCGGTGCGGATGTTCCTTCAGGTCCAGCCCTTCCGGCATCGATGCTCCACGCCCTTCCGTCACGGTCACATCCATGGCATCTCCAACGGAATCCCCCGCTTGCACAAGTCGCAGCTTTCCGTATCGGCGTAATACTGCGCGTTCAGCTTCGCCAGATAGAAGAACGGGATGTCGCGGATCACCGGCGTCGACGGTGTTGGCTGGTACACCAGCGTTGCAATCGCCACCACCTCCGCCCCGTTCCGCTCACACAGCGCACGCAGTTCATTGATACGCGCCCCGCTGCGATACACGTCATCCACAATCACTACCTTCTCGCCGCGCTCCTGCTCCATGTACGGCCGGAACTGCATCGGCTGCGTGCCGTCCTTCTCTCCCCAATAGACCTGCTTGGCCTGCACCGCCTCGGAAATCCCGTACGCAATGGGCAGTCCACTGGTGCTGGCCGCCACCAGCGACAGCTTGCTTAGGT
Organism: Bryobacterales bacterium; assembly: GCA_025456495.1. GTDB lineage: Bacteria > Acidobacteriota > Terriglobia > Bryobacterales > Bryobacteraceae > JACTMJ01. Next base: position 2,330 of record JALOKO010000315.1, read on the forward strand.
TGGCCCGGATCTCGCTGTCCGTCCGGATCTTCCGGCTCAGCCCCACGCTCAGCATCTTCGATGTCCGCGCATCGCGCATCGCCAGCGACACCTGCAGATAGTGGTCTGTGTGAATCCCACTGGTTAAGCGGAAGTGTCCAGGGCGCAAGGCCCCGCTCTTGCGCAGGATGGCGATCACCTCCTGCTGGGTTGGAATCAACTCAGTCATGCGATCAGTTCGCTCCTTTGCCGGTAAGCACAATCGGAATTGTCAGCAACAGAATCCGCAGGTCCAGGGCCAGTGACCAGTTGTCGATGTACTGCAGGTCCTTCCGCATCATCGTATCGAAATCCAGTTGATCGCGGCCCTCAATCGCCCACAAACACGTCAGCCCCGGTCGCATCCGCAAACGGCGCCGTTGCCAGCGCGCATACTGCTCCACTTCTCTGGCGATCGGTGGGCGCGGCCCCACCAGCGACATATCGCCCTTCAAAATGTTCCACAATTGCGGCAGCTCGTCCACGGAACTCCGTCGCAACAGCCGCCCCACCGGCGTCAATCGCGGATCGTTCCGGATCTTGAACACGGTCTGCTTCTCATTCAGGTGCTCCAACGCCGGACGCAGCGCCTCAGCGTTCTCCACCATCGACCGGAATTTGTACAGCGTGAAGCGCCGCCCGTTCAACCCGCAGCGCTCTTGCCGGAACAGCACCGGTCCCGGCGAACTCAGCTTCACCGCCAGCGCCGCCATCGCCAACACCGGAGCCACCACCAGCAAGCCCATCCCCGCCAACAGCACGTCCATCGTCCGCTTCACCAACAACCGCAACTCATCGTGCGGCGTCGCCGAAAAGGTCAACAGCGGAATCACCCCCAGCGTCTCCAGATACATCTCGCTGTTGACGTGCGGAAACTGGTTCAACGCAATCCGTGTCCGGATCCCCTCTTCATCGCATTCCAGAAACACATCCTGCAAGCCCGCCAGTTCGCTCTGCCCCACCGCAAAGATAATCTCATCCAGCACACTCTGTTCCAGCACCTTGCGCAAGTCGCCCAGCGCGTACACCGGGTGGCGCTGCTCCAGCGCAATCTCCTCCACCTCTGTCTCGGCGGGCAGCCGGAAGAACCCGTCAAACCGGAACCCGAACGCCGCAGCGGCTTCCAATTGCCGCGCCACCTGCAACGCGGTCTCCCCCGTCCCGGCTACCATCACGTGGATGGGCTCATGGAAGCGCTGCCGCCAGGCGCCCGCATAGCGCCTCGCCACCAGGCGTCCACCGGCCAGTAAGGCCCATTGGCTCACCGCATACAGCGCAAAGAACGGGCGACTCAGGTCCAGCCGCAGCGCAAACTCCAGCACAATCAGCCCCAGCATGGTCACCGTCACATGCCGAAAGCTACGCGTCAGAATCCGCAGCGGCGATAGCGACTCCACATTCTGGTAAATCTTCAGCGCGTAGCTCAGCAGAACGTTGCTGCCCACTGCGAAAATCACCAGCAGCACCCGCACCGCCGGCGCAATATCAAACTCGCGCTCCAACGGAAGCAACTGCCGTCCCGCGAACGCCACCATGAACGCCAACACCACCAGCAACGCATCGCACAAGGCGTAGAGAACCTGAAACTTGCGTTGATGCCTGCTGTACACGTCCGCCCGCTAGCGTAACACTCCACGGGGCGACTCAGGGCGAAACACCCCCGCCGCTCCCCATTCCGCCCCATCCACTCCTCACCCACCAGCCCAACCAGATGCTCCACAAGTAGCGCTTGCTAACTTAGCAGTCGCTAAGCTATCCTGTTTGCGGTGGGTCTGCCCTTGCGCCCTCTGCTGTCCCGTTGTTTGTCAGTCCCCGATATGTCCATTCGCACCGCAACCAAGATGAGCAGTGACGCCCGACGCCGCTGCATCCTTGACGTGGCCAAAAGTCTCTTCGCCGAACGAGGATTCCTGGGAGTCACCACCCGCCAGTTGGCCGCCGCCGTCGGTGTCACGGAACCCGTCATCTACGAGCATTTCTCCTCCAAGCGCGGTTTGTACGACGAAGTTCTGCTGGAGGAATCCAAACTGCAGGGCGCCGAATTCGTCCGCACCCTGGAGCCCTTTGAGCGTGCCCGCGATGACCGTGGCTTCTTCCAGGCCGCCGGTCGCTTCCTGCTCGCCCGCAGCAGCCGCGATCCCGGCAAGCTACGGTTTTTGCTCCAGGTGCTATTGGAAGGCGGCGATTCCGCGCGTCTCTTTTATGACAACCAGGTGCTTCCCACCCACGAGTATCTGCGCAAGTACATCGAAACCCGCATCTCCGAGGGGGCCTTCCGCCCAGTGGATAGCAGGGTGGCTACCCGGCAGTTCATCAGCTTCGTCGTTTACCACAATTCCCTGCAATTGCTGGTGGATGACAAGTTTATGGAAAACAATACGACAGATGTCATTGAGGAAGTGGTCTCCAACTTCCTGGGCGGTCTCCGCCAGCTTGGATAACCCAATGAAAACGAATTCTTTCTGGATAACGATCCTCGCCACGTGCGCCCTGTGGCTTACGGGCTGCGCGAAACAACAGGCGCAAACAGCGCAGGAGGCGCCCGCCGTTGTGGTGGTTGAGGCCGCCCGCGCGCAGGAACGCACCATCGCCCGCAGCATTTTCGTCACCGGCTCCCTCATCGCGGACGAGTCCGTCACCGTCACTTCCGAGGTGGCCGGCCGCGTCGCCAAAGTCCACGTAGACTTTGGACAGAACGTACGTAAAGGCCAGTTGCTCATCGAACTCGACACCCGTGAGTTGGAACTCCGCCTGGCCCGCACCCGTGGCGCCCTCTCCCAAGCCCTCGCCCGCCTTGGCTTGCCCCCGGACGCCAGCGCCGCCGCCACCCGCACCACACCCGCCTTGCAGCAGGCCCGCGCCCTGCTGGAGGAAACCCGGTTCAAGTTCGCAAGCGGCCAGAAACTCGTCGCGAGCGGCGATATCTCCCGCGAGCGCTTCCAG
>JALOKO010000316.1 GCA_025456495.1 Bryobacterales bacterium
GAAATGGCCGCCCTGCCGCCGCGCGACCAGATTCTTTATGTTGACCTCACCGGGCGCGACCCCGACGACGGCTTCACCAGCGTTCCCTACGAAAAGGGCGCACTCTTCCTCACCGCCATCGAGCAGGCGGTGGGACGCGACACCTTCGACGCCTTCCTACGCGACTACTTCCAGCAGCACGCCTTCCAAAGCATCACGTCCCAGGACTTCCTCCGCTATCTGGAACGGCAATTGGTGCGCGTGAATCCGGGCTTGGAAAGGAAGGTCCCCGTCATGGAGTGGGTGACGCAACCGGGCTTGCCCGCCGGGCACCCCATCCCCACATCCACGTTACTGGAAGTCGTGAATGCCGACGCGCAAGCCTTTGCCAGCGGCGCCAAAGCAGCGCGCGCGCTCCCCTTCCGCACCTGGAGCAGCCTGCAACAACTGAGCTTCCTGCGTGCGCTCCCCAAGGACCTGGGCACAGCGAAGATGCAGGCCTTGGAGGAAGCCTTCCAGTTGACCGCCAGCGGCAACGCGGAGGTGCTCAGCCAGTGGCTACTCATGGCCGCCCGCAACAGCTACAGCCCCGCTTATGGCCGCATGGAGCGCTTCCTGGTGGAAGTGGGACGGCGCAAGTTCCTCAAGCCACTGTATGAGGAACTGGCCAAGACCCCGGAAGGCCGCATCCGCGCCAAGGCCATCTACGCCAAGGCCCGGGCAGGCTACCACCCCATGGCCGTGGCCACCGTGGACGCCATCCTCGCGGACTCAGCAACGCCATAACGCAGACGCCAACACCGGCCCCTCCTGCACGCACGCAGTCCCCCGGGCAACCGGCAAAACGGCTAACGCAATGGCAGGTAGAGAAGGCCCGCTGCCCAATCCGCATCCAGCGCGAAAGCGTCCAGAAGCTCAACGTCTGCTGCCGCCGCTGCAACGGGCAGGTAACTGGGAACCAGCAGCAGCGGCGCGCACTCTCCGCGTTCAGCAACCAGCCGGCTACGAACCGGAACCATGGTCGTCACATCATGCGTGATGATGATTCTTCCGGTCTCAGTGGCCCATTGCAAAAGGGCATCGTCGGTTGCCCCACGCAAGTGCGGAATGTCCTGAACGCGGGTGATATCAATATTGCTTGCACCGCGCAGAAGCGCGCGGTAAATCGCGTGATGTAGATTCTCGTCGGCAATCCATCGCCATCGGCCACGGCTCACGGACGGTTCCGCCGCGCAAGCAATCGTTCTCTTAACCCAACAGGTCGCCACTCAGGATGCTGCCGCAACAAGGAATCCGCCTGCTGGCGGCGCATCACCATGTATGCCTGCACCTCGTCCGGGTGTTTCAAGACATAACCAATCACCTGGTAGACGTCTGCCAACGACAGCGTATCATAGCGAAGCACAATCTCTTCAGGCCCAGCACCTTCCTGAAAGGCGTCCAGGACGGCATCTAACGGGACCCGCGTGTGGCCAACGCGATAGACGCCAGACTCGTCAAAGTACAAAGGAACCGGCTCCATCAGGGTGCCCATGGACATACCTTGATTGTCGATCGAGCTTCATCCGAAGGCAACCCCCATCTCCGCGTCACGACGCACTCGCCCCTTTTGCGTCACTCCCCCACAGGGCGTCAGGGCGGTAGAGCGGTGCTTGTAGTGCTGCAGCGCATTGCAAAGCATCGCGATTTCACCCTGGCGCTGTCAGCACCAACATTCGTAGGCCGCAAACAGGATCACACAACCGCCGCCCAGCACTCACCGCGAAAGCGCGTCCGGGCTCCGCGGCTCTGGCTTGGCGCGAATCGGCCGTAGCTCCACCCGACGGAGGAACAACTCCGCACCCTCTGACTGAATCTGGATCTTCCCTGCCGTGTGCGACGCATTGTACCCGTGGTTCACCACCGTCCCGTTCAGGATGCAGGTGATCTTGTCACCATCAGCAATAATCTCGTGAACGTTCCACTCACCCACAGGCTTCTCCACATCCTTCGGCCCCCGGAAGCCCAGCTCGTCCTTCCACTCCGGGTCGCGGCCCCACCAGTTAAAGCGGCCGCTATCCCGGGTCATGGGCTCGCCGCCAGACTGCCAGTACGTCTCCTTACCCAGCGTACGCACTTCCGTCGTCAGCGAGGGCTTGCCCACTCCGCCCACCAGGATGAAGTCGCCCGTGCCGCCCTCAATGATCTGCGATTCAACGGACTCCAGCCAGGTAGGATGGCCCACGCCATCCTCTCCCACCGCATGCACCAGAATGCCGCTATCGCGGGCCTTGGCCTCGCGTGGCGGCCAGGCCTTTCCGCCGTAGCGCCACTCCACAATCAAGTGATAGTCGCGGTAGGCGCCCTTGGTGGTCACGCCGCCCCAATGCTCACCCGAGATGCGCAACTGGCCATCGACAACCGTGAATACCTTACTTGGATCTTCATACTTGTGCTCGCGCAGCCACGTGTACCAGCCATCCAGATTCTTCCCATTGAACAGGGTGATGGGCGCGGCAGGGCTTACCGCGGCAGGCGCGTCAACAGAAACCACGGGCGCCTCCGCGGAAGGGCCACAGGATAGAAACGCAAAGAATAGAAGAGTGAAGAGGATCCGCATATGCTTTCTACTGTATGCAACCGCGGGGCGACCCACCAAGCCTACTGCCTGGCCACCTTGTCGCTGTAGTGCAACCGCGCGTTGAACAGCATCGTTCACTCGTCCTGGTTCCGCCAGCGATCGCACGGGTTGTTGGCCAACGGCGCCACCCCAGCGCCTCCAAATGCCTGCGCATTTGCTTGCTGCTGGGCAGCTTCTTCGGCGCGCCAAGTTCGCTACCCAGTACCTGCACAACGAGTGGACGCACTGTGGCAGGGTAGCGACGAATCCGCAAACCAGCGCCAGAAGCAAGCCCCTACCGGTACTTGTCGCGCACCGCACGGATGGCCTGGCGCGCCTCTTCCTGCGCGCTCCGGTTCCGCTCCGCTTCCCGCTTGTCGTGCAGTTGCTTGCCCTTGGCCACGCAAATTTCCACCTTCACCTTGCCCTCTTTCAGGTAGAGCTTGGTGGGGATCAAGGCCAGACCCTTCTCCCGGGTGGTCACCAGCAGCTTCGCAATCTCAGCCCGATGCAGCAATAGTTTGCGGTCGCGCCCCGGCATATGGTTCATGATGTTGCCGTGGCTGTATTCGCTGATGTGCGCGTTCACCAGCCACGCCTCCCCGTTCAGCACCTTGGCGTAGGCTTCGCGCAACTGCACCTTCCCCGCGCGCGCGGCCTTCACCTCAGTGCCCGTCAGCACCAGGCCCGCTTCGTAGTTTTCCAGCAGGTGGTAATCGTGTCGCGCCTTGCGGTTTTCGCTGAGGATTTTGATGGAGCTTTTCTGGTCAGCCACGGTGTTGGTACGGATGCGTCTCTCGCCCCGGAATCCGCATGAGCCAGCCGGCGGATCGCGCACGGCGCCCCGGCGCCACCAGCCCTCCCTGCAAACTTTCCCTGCACGGGCAGCGGCGCGCCAGCGTCAAACTATTCGGACGAAAAGGCTTCCCCTGTCTCTTTCCTTAGGGTAGCACGGGAAAGGCCATTCCGGACGGCGCGCTTCATGTTTAACACTCGACGTTTCAACCACTTAGCCTGCTGGATGGGAATCCTGGCCTTGCTGCTTGCGGGCGCTGTATCCCTGGAGGCGCGTACACGCAAAGGCGATCGCTTCTACAAGGACGCCCGCGCCGCCGAAACCCAGCGCGAGTACGTCAAGGCCTACGAACTCTATCGCCAGGCCATGGACGAAGATCCCGGCGATGCCCGCTACCAGCTTGCCTTTGAGCGCAGCCGCTACCGCGCAGCGCAGGAAGAATTGAAGTTGGGTCAGCAGTTCCGGCGCGACCGCCAGTTTTCTGATGCGCAAGCGGCTCTGGAACGCGCGCTGGAATTGGACCCCAGCCTGGATATCGCGCGCCAGGAAATGAAAGAGATTCGTGAACTGTTGGAAAAGCAGAAGGCCAGCGAAGACAAGGGCGAAGGCGCCAGCGCCAACGCCGCCAAGACCGAAGAGGAACTGTCCGAAGAGCGCCGACAGCAAGTGCTGGCCAGCCTGCAGGGTCCACCCGAAGTGAAGCCCATTTCCCGCAAACCGCTCAACCTGGTCATCAACAACCAGACCCCCAAAGTGATCTTCGAAACCATTGGCAAACTGGCCGGCATCAACGTACTGTTTGACCCTGCGTTCCTGCAGGCAGCGGGCACCACCCGGCGTGACGTGCAACTGGTGAACGCGTCCTTGGAACAGGCCCTGGAATACGCCTGCCTACTCACCAAGGCCTTCTGGAAGCCGGTGACTGAAAACGCCATCTTCATCGCAGCCGACGACCCCAACAAGCGGCGGGAATACACAGATTGGGTCGTGAAGGTCTTCTACCTGCGCAACGTCAACGGCGCCCAGGAACTCACCGAAGTGGCCAACAACATCCGGCAGGTCACCAACTCCCGCTTCCTGTTTGCCGTGCCCGCCCAGAACGCATTGGTGGTGCGCGCGGAAAAAGATCAGGTGTTGCTGATTGAAAAGCTGGTGAACGACCTAGACAAGGCCAAGCCCGAAGTGGTGGTAGACCTCATGGTGTTTGAGGCCAGCCGCAACAAGACCCGCAATCTGGTTTCCAGCCTGGTCAGCGGCGGCACCAACGGCCTGAGTATCCCCATCGGTTTTTCGCCGCGCGGTTCGTTGGCGATTCCTTCCGGCACAACCGCTGAGAACAACAACGCAGCCACCACCACCAACATCCGCCTGGGCAACATCACCCGCCTCACCACCAACGATTTTGCCGTCAGCCTTCCCGGCGCGGTGTTCACCGCCTTGATGTCAGACGCCGACACCCGTCTGGTGCAGAACCCGCAACTGCGCGCGCTGGATGGCATGGAGGCCAGCTTGAGCGTGGGTAGCCAGGTACCCATCGCGCAGGGCGCCTTCAGCTCCGGCATCGGTGGCGGCGCCGGCGGACTCCCCTTCGCCAACACCCAGTTCAATTTCCAACAGGTGGGCACGCAGTTGAAGATGACTCCCCGCGTGATGGGTGAGGATGACGTCTACCTGAAGCTGAGCATCGTCATCTCCAGCGTGCTTGAGCGCATCGATGTGGGCGGTGTGCAGCAGCCAGTGATTGGCAACCGTGAGGTGACCCACGAAGTGCGCCTGCGGGCAGGCGAGATCAATCTGATTGGCGGCCTGATGTCGACGGACGATTCCCGCAGCATGTCTGGAACTGCGGGCTTGGCCAACATCCCCATCCTGGGCCGGCTGTTCAGCGGCGAGACCGTCACGCG
>JALOKO010000016.1 GCA_025456495.1 Bryobacterales bacterium
ATGTCGCTGACGTGCAACAACCCATCGATTCCGCCCAGGTCCACGAATGCCCCGTACTCGGTGAGGCTCTTGATGAGCCCGGTCAGCACGGCGCCTTCCGCAAGCGCCTCCAGGGTTTGCTCCTTGCGCGAACCCATCTCTTTTTCCAAAATCGACCGGCGCGAAACCACCACATTCGATCGTCGCCGGTTCATCTTCAGGATCTTCACGGGAAGGTCCTGGCCCACCAACTGATCGAGGTTCTGGACGGGACGGATGTCCACATGCGATGCGGGCATGAAGGCCTTCATGCCAACGTCCACAGTCAGCCCGCCCTTCGTACGGGCAAGCACCCTACCCAGCACCGGCAGGTCGTCCTTATGCGCCTTCTCCAGGTTGTCCCAGGCCATCATGCGGCCGACCCGCTCGAAGGACAGAGGAATGTAGCCCTCGCGCGAAAAATCCGCGCGGCCCGTGGCCACCACGTCGATCGCATCCCCAACCGCGAATCGCACGTTGCCGCCAGCGTCCCGCACCTGTTCAATCGGGACCGCGCCTTCGGCTTTCTGTCCTACATCGACAATCAGTTCGGCATCCCGGATCTCCAGCACCCGCCCATGGATAACCTCTCCTTCCCGAAACCCATCCGGGTTGGAGTAGTCATCCAGCAGTTGCTCCATGGAGTCCTGCTCCATGTCGTCGGGCGTATCCGGTACAAACTCCTCCGGGAGTTCCGGGTGGCTCTCCTCGGCGGGTTGAGGGTTTCCTGGGATTAGATCGCGATCTTCTGTGTTCATGTTCTCGATCTCAAAATGGGCGTGAATTTGCTTGCATCTCATGGATGCTACGGAAAGGGATTCCGGCGCTCAACCCATCACGGCTTCCGTCATCGTGGACTCAGTACAGTGTGGTAGAGGGCGAGCGCGCAAGGGGAAGCAATCCCCCCTTATTCAATAGTAAACCGCGCATGCCCCCATTCCGACAGCCTGCGTCCAGAGAGACAACTGGCATCCCACATCCGCAAGCGTCCAGCCACGATGGCTGAGGCCCCATTTCACCGTCAAGCGCCAGTGAAACCAGGAAAATCAGCACTCATCGGACGAACTTGCGGGTTCGCTGCGGAAAACTTAGCCCGAATGACGTGAAGACTTGTACGAAACCAGCAACCCCAACCGTTAACAGCACTGTAGCCATTGGCATCGGCAGTGTCAACCCCAACCCTCTCAGGCGCCAGTGGAAGCGGGCTTCCCCTCCTCACCAGGATCGAACTTGTAGCCCACACCCCTCACCGTAATCAGGTGTCGCGGTTCCTGCGGGTCCACCTCCAGATAGCGGCGCAGACGCACAATGAAGTTATCCACCGCCCGCGTGTCTGTATCTTCGTGCAAGCCCCAGACATCCTCCAGCAGGTTCTTGCGGCTCACGGGCTTCCCCTGACGCTCAATGAGATACCGCAACAGACTGGCCTCCATGATGGTGAGGGGAATCTCCCGGTCGCCCTCCAGGATCTTCAAGTCATCGAACAAAATCACCTTGCCCGCAAACTCGTAACAGACCGGTAATCCTAACGGGGTATCGCCGGTAGCCTGCTGGGCAACCCGCAGTTCCGCGCGAGCCCACTGCGTGCGGCGCAGCAACCCGCTTACCCTCGCCAGCAGTACCGCCAGTTCGAACGGCTTAGGCAGATAGTCGTCCGCGCCCAGGGTTAATCCGTGTACGATGTCCTCTGACCGCCCGCGCGCGGTCAGGATCAGAACCGGGGTGCGGTCACCCTGCCGCCGCATCCGCTCAACCACTTCAAAGCCTGAGATCCCGGGCAGCATCAGGTCCAATAACACCAGATCGAAGCGTGCGCCATCCAGAGCGGTCAACGCATCCTCACCGCTCTCTACCAGGGTCACCCGATGACCGTCAGCCTGCAGATTGAACCGCAGCCCCAGGGCGATGTGGACCTCATCCTCCACCACCAGCAGGTGCGCCGGGTGCTGCACCCCGCCAGATTCGCTTCCCTGCGAAGGGCGCCGCACGGAAGCGTCCTCAGCAAACGACGTTTCCGGCGTACTCACCGCGCCCTCTCCTTCGTCCCCATCGGACCAGGCTCTACGCCAGTCGCTGGCAGCGCAACACGCAGTGGCGCGGAATGCTCGTCCGCGTCGCCCCGCGCGGCCACGGGCTCAGCCCCCTCCTCGAACAGGCCGGCGCCACTCTCCAAGGGCGCAACGGGCAGCTCCAGCGTAAAGATGCTGCCTCTACCGGGACCCTCGCTTTCAGCAAAGGCGCGTCCACCGTGGCGTTTGGCCATCTGCGCGACGATAAACAGCCCCAAACCTGTCCCTTTCACACGCATGCTTGCCGCCGACGGGATCCGGTAAAAGCGCTTGAAAATTCGCTTCGTCTCTGAAGCCGACATTCCCACGCCCTCATCGCTGATCTGGAACTGGACCCGGGAGGAGTCAGGATTCCGCAAGGTCACCACAATCCGGATGTGTTTCCCTGAATACTTCACCGCGTTCTCCAGCAGGTTCCGCAGCGCCGCCAAAAGGTCCTCGCGATTTCCCATCACCATTGACCGCGACTCAGTGACGCAGCGGTTGTCGAACTGCAAATGCTCATCGCCAAGATGATGCCGTGCGCGGCACAGCGCGACGGATTCTTCGGTTAACTCGCGCATGCTCAACGGCTGTCGCCCCACGCTATGCGCCGCTCCCGCCGCGCCCGCCATCAACACCTGCTCGATCGTCGATTGCAGTCGCTGGGTATCCTCCATCATCACCCGATAGAACTCCGCACGCGTTGCCTCATCCACCACTCGGCTCTGCAAGGTCTCCAGGTAGAGCCGGATGGACGCCACAGGAGTCTTCAACTCGTGCGTGACCGCGTTCAGAAATCCATCCTGCTGCTCGTTACGCCGGATCTCCCGGACGAGGAAGATCGTGTTCAGCACCACTCCAGCGACAATCAACAGGCTCACCACCACGCCCACGGCCAGCAGCAGACCTTCGCGCCAACTGATGACAATCCAGCCAATGTTCAGCGCCACCGCCAGCCCCACCAGCACACTCCCCACGGCAATGAAGAGTGGGATGGACCGTCGATGGCTACCGCGAATCATGGGCAGATTCCTCAGGCCGCTTAGTTGGCGTCACGCAGGTCACCAAGCTTGCGCTCCAACTGCGAAGCCTGGGTGTTCAATGTGTTGAACTGTGCAACCTGATCCTCCACGGCCAGCACGCCGGATTGCAATCGGCTCACCTCCGCGTTGAGGGTGCCCTGCGTTCGAGGGTCACTGTCGATGCGAACGGCGACTGTGCGATAACTGTCGCTGAGGTCCTTCAATCGTCGGGTCGCCTGCTCCAGGACGCGCGCACGGCGCTGGTTGAGGGTCTCCAGTTCACTCAGTGTGCGGCTGATGACTTCCAGTTGGCGGCTGGCCGACTGGGAGGAATCCTTGAAGCGTTGGTAGGAGCGCTCCAGCGTTTTCAGGGTCTGCTCCTTGCTCAGCAGTTGTGCCTGCAGTGCCTCCGTGAGGCGCCTGGATTGCGCGACGCTCTCGTTGAGGGCCTCCTCACGCTGCTTGGCTTGGACCAATTCCTGCCCCAGTTGCTCCACCTGTGCTTCCAGCCTCCCGATGCGGCTCAGCAGCCCATCCTGTTCCGCCTTCGCGTTGGTCAGCGCCACTTCCAGTTCCTGTTGCGAAACGGATTGGGCACGGCGCGTCTTCTCCATTTCGCGCTGCCGCCGCAGGGCTTCCTCGGCAGTCTGGTTGCCCGATGCGGCAATGCTCTCCAGTTCCTCTTGCAGGGTTGCCAGCTCCTCCTTTATCTGGCGCGCCTCGGTCGCCTGCCGTTGAGCTTCCGCCTCACTGGAGTGCTTCGCTACCCGCTCAGCCTCCAGGTCACGCAGCAATCCGGCATTCGTCCATCCCAGGACACCCGCGCCAGCGAAGCCAATCAGGCAGAGCAACATCCAGCCCCAGCGCCGCGCGCGGACGGGCGCTTTGGTATCCGCCGATGAAGGCCGCGGCTCCAAGGAGCGTGAGTTCGTTTCGGACATCGTAGTGGCTCCTTCCGGGACTGGATCCCGGGCATCATCATCCCTACCTTGGGGGTTGGAACTGGCTGCGGTAGGTAAGGCTGCCCAGATCGCTCTCCAGCGTAATGGTAAATGACCCGGACAAACTCCCCGGCGCCTCCACTTCCAGCATTCCCATTGCCTGGATGGCATTCACCATATCACCAACGGCGACGGGAATTTCCGCGATCGAACGACAGAACACCCCCCGGCCTCCGGTGCTTTCCGCCAGCCGGCGCAGCCCCGTCTGATAGGCCTCATTCAGCGTATCGTTCCGGTAATTCAGATGCACCACAAACATCGGCACACTGCTACGCTGCAAGGTATTTGTCAAGCTGCTTACCTTTTCCCGAATCAGCGCGTCGGGAAAGCGGCGACTCAAATCCCGAGCGTCGGAACGATTAATCACCGGATTGGTGTAATCTTCGCGATAATTGCTGATCTCACTATCGGTCAAATACAGTACCGCGACGCGAACGGGATGTTCCCGAACCAACGGACTGGTAACGCCCGCAATCACTTCCACCATCTCAAACAGACCCGCGCGGCCGCTCATCGGCAAGCCCTTCATTGCTTCAATGAACTGCTCCCGATTGGCTGTGGGGTCCACAATCACCATCGGCTGCTCTGGTATCCGCAACAAGCCGGCCAGCAGGTTCTCTCCAGCGCCTCGCAAGGTGTTGGCCAGAGAGTCCTTGGCACTTTCGGTGAGGATGAGATCCGCCGAAAAGTCGATGGCCACGAACAGCAGCAGAGGACTGTCGTCAAAGCGTCCGCCCCGCAAAGTCAATGGCGTTGCCCCCACCTTGGCGCGGAAGTCCTCCAGTTTCCAGGGGCCCTGGATTCCGGAGGGGCGCCAGACGGGAACAATCAACCGCGAGGGGGCGGGAGTCCCTTTCGCCGCGCCCCTCCTTGGGGCTGACGACTCCTCGCGCCTTTGCTTTCGCTTGGCCGCATTCGGCGGGACCGGCTCCTCTGCTGTTGCCGTGGATGCCACCAGGAAAAGCGCGACGATCAGGATATTCAGCAGTTGGCGCATCAGAAATTCAACCGCAGCCCCAACTGGATAATCCGGCCACCCACGGACTGCAGAATCCTACCGGCGTTCGCGTTCGGAGCCCGTACAGTTCCGATCTCCGTGTCCGGATCATCCAGGTTTCCGATATTCATGAAGTTCAGCCCGACGGCAGTAAACTCAAGGCTTTGGCCAGACGTAAGCGGAAACCGCTTACTCACGGAAAGGTCATGATTTTGCCGGGCTGGGCCAAACAGATTCGGCATGTTTCGAGGCGCATTTCCGATGGTAAAGTCATCCGGGTGCGAGAATGCCGCGGGGTTATACCATAACTCAGGCGATCGATCTTCCAGATTCGCCGAGACCCCGTCCACCACATTCACATACAGGGTTTGCACCACACTTCCCGTGTTATTGAAGGCAGCCCGCATGCTAAGCGGACGGCCGCTTACCAGCGTGGATGTTCCCGTGAAGCTCCAACCGGCAATCAGATAGCGGCGCCAATCCGAGAAGGTAAAGTAATCCTTATTCGGACCGAAAGGAAGTTCGTACACATAGTTAAGTGAGGCGACATGTGGGCTATTAAAGGATGCTACCGCCCACTCTTTGTTCAGATTGTATTTATCCTGAATCGCTCCAGGCCCTGAGTAATTGTCCATCTGCTTCGAGAATCGATACGTCGCGCGCACGGTGAGTCCTCCAGTCGCCCGCTTTTCCACTCGGACGGAAGCTTCATCGCGATTATATCGACCTGCCGGCCACATACTATTCAGGCTAAAGCGCTGATACTGCGGAAACGGACGCAGGTTGCGCAGAAACGACTCATCATTCAGCAGGTCACGAAAGCTAAGGAAATCCAGTGGAACGGCATTCGGATCGAAGGTAGCCTCATTCACGAAGAGATTGCGCGCAGAATCCCGCGAAACCCCCAATACAACCAAGAGGTTGCCTGGCATTTCCCGTTCATAACTCAACCCATAGCTCACCGTCATCGGCACATCATTGGTGCGGGATTGTAGTTCCGCCTGCGTATTGTTGGCCGCGGACGGGCTAAGGTTTGGCGCTTGCGCTACGGACTGCCCGAAACCATCACGTAACAACACGGCCGGGGTTGTTAGCCGGTTCGGCGAAATCACGGTGGGATAGAGATTGAAGCCCTGGCTACCCCAATGCCCATAGGCCAAGGGCCAGGCGCTGTAGCTGCGCGCGTAGTTCAAACGCACCACGGATCCACTTTCCGCATTGGGGTTCCAGGCGAGGCTGACCCGCGGCTCCAGTACCGTGATTGGCCGCTGAAAGGTGCGGCCGTTATCGCCCTGCCTGGCGAACACCAGTCCGCCGGGCAGGCCCACTTCGGGGTTCGGCGCGCTGAGATCGACTGTGCTATGACGGTCAAACTTCTCCACCCGCGGTTTGCTGTGTTCCAGGTTCACATCGAAGGTGAGATTCAAACCACGACGCAATTCCACCTGATCTACAATTCTCCCGGAGAAGTACCAGCGTCGCCAATAGGAGGGTTGATCCACGACACTTAACTCAGCAAAGTCCGCCTCGCCCAACAGAAAAGTAGCAAATCCATGACCGGTATTGACAATTCCTGGCAGCGCCGTAAAGGCGTTCTGAAAACGGAAGCGTCCGCTGGGGTAGTCCGGCTGAAACGAGTTCAATTGAAACTGGGTGGCACGTCCGCTGAACCGTAGATTATGTCCACGGAGGCGGGTGGAGTAAGTATTCGTGAGTGTATACGTGTGCCGATAGTTTCGACGAATCAGGTTCGCCCGCCCGATATCCAGGTATCCGTCCAGGATATTGAACGCCGGAAAGACACTCCCCAGCTTGCCGGGAATCCCCAACTGCGCCGGATAGTTCGTCTCCTGATCTACCTGATTCTCAAATCCGCTACTGGAGAAATCGAACGTTGTGCTGTGAATCGTTTCCGGGGAGATGGTAAAGATGTGTTGCAGAGACCCGGAGTTGCTGGTTTCAATGCGATCCATCGGTCCGGGATTGGCTGCATTATCAAACCATTTGGCGGCGCCGACGAAGGCATCCGTAATGGTGAGATTCAGGTTTGCCCGGTGCCGATCATTGAAGATGTGGTCCACCCGCCCCGTAAAGCCATCCACCACATTGCGCTCAGGCGAAACCACGAAGAAGTTGTTCCGGAAAAAGGGACCTACATTCGTGTTGGGCACCGGGAAAAACGACATCGTGCGCAAGGCCACCGGGTCCAGGCGGGCGACGGGAATGCGGTTGTTGACAAAGGGACTGCGCTGGTATTGCAGGTTGTCGGTGCGCACCGGAAGCGACGCGTTGAAGGCCGGGTTCAGGCTGGTGCTGGCAGGGTCGTAGATGGGAAGCGGCGCCCCGCTGGGATCCACGGTTTGCGAAAAATCCCCCACCCGCTCCGGCTGAATCGGTAACGTCTCCAGCAAGCTGCGCGCGATGCTTTCTCGCACTCCCTCGTAGGATAGGGTGAAGAAGGTGCGTGTTCCGCCGTTGTAAAGCTTCGGAATGAACACCGGACCGCTGACGTTGAATCCGAACTGATGCCGCCGAAGAATGGACTGCTGGCCGCCACGCTGGCGAATCTGATGGGGAATGGCGTCGAAGAGATCGTTGCGGATGTTGTAGGTGAGCCGCCCGTGATACTGTGGCAATCGGCCCCCGCCCGCTTGGAAGGCTTTTGTGCTGTCACTGCGCAGGCCCCGTTCGCGGGTGGCGGTTCGGAACTGCTCAATGGCCGCCTCCACCACATCCGCAGCAGGTTCGCCCGGGGATTGGGCGCCTGCGTTGCCCGGGTTGGCTTCGCTCTGTACCCCAGGCGCGGCCGTGGACGGCGTTTGCGAGACAGCCTGCTGCTGGCCAACTGCACACGCCACCGTCAGCAACAGCCACAACCACGAAACCAAACGCCAGCGCACCATCTCTACTGAAATTGTACCCTTGTAACTGTTCATGAAACTCAGCGAACTCGCAAAACGATTAAATTGCACCGTAATCGGCAATGACGAACTGGAAATCCATGGGGTTGCGGGGATTGACCAGGCGGGCCCCAGCCACCTGTCGTTCCTGTCCAACCCGAAGTACGCATTGAAGGCGCGGCAGAGCCAGGCCGGGGCGATCCTGATGAAGCAGCCCATGGAGGGCCTCAGCGCCGCGTGCGTGCTCTCGGCGGACCCCTACTTAGACTTTGCCCGCGCCCTTGAGTGTTTCTACGCGCCGCCCCGTCCGTCCCCCGGAATCCACCCCTCCGCTGTGATTGACCCCACTGCGCAATTGGGCGATCACGTCTCCATCGGAGCCTGCTGCGTCGTGGGGCCACAGGTCAAGTTGGGACATCGCGCCGTGCTGCATCCGCACGTGGTTCTTTACGAAGGGGCTGAGATCGGCGACGACTTCCACGCGCATGCCCACTCCAGCGTTCGCGAATTCTGCCGCATCGGCCATCGCGTTACCCTACAGAACGGAGTGGTGGTGGGCGGCGACGGTTTCGGCTTCGCCAAGCAGAGCGACGGCCGCCATTACAAGATGGTGCAGAGCGGCATCACCATCGTCGAGGATGATGTGGAAATCCAATGCCTGAGCGCGATTGACCGCGCGACGGTTGGTGAAACCCGCGTCCGCCGGGGCGCGAAGATCGATAACCTGGTCCAGGTAGGCCACGCCTGCACGGTGGGCGAGGACAACATCATCTGCGCGCAGGCAGGGCTCGCTGGCAGCTCGCATCTGGGCCGGAACGTACTGCTTGCGGGCCAGGCTGGCATCTCCGGCCATCTCACCATTCACGACAACGCAATCGTCTATGCCCAGGCAGGCATTGGCGGCGACGTGCCCGCGGGGGAACTGATGGCTGGCAGCCCCGCCTTTGACGCACGCACCTGGCGCCGCGCGGTGGCTGCGTTTCCGCAGTTGCCGGAAATGGTCCGCACCCTGCGCGACCTGCGAAAGCGCGTGGAAACGCTGGAGGCCGCTGCATCCTCCGCCCATCCTTCCCCTTCAGAGGAATAATCCCCATGGCTGATGAAAAGAAAATCGGGGTCCGCAAGCCGAAGGCCTACGCCGACCCGCAATTCCTGAACAGCTCAGACGCACGCACCTTGCGCATCCTGTCTGAGTACCTTGAGCCGCAGGCCCGCTTCCGTCGCGCCAAAGTCCACGACACGGTTGTCTTTTTCGGCTCGGCGCGTATCGCCGAGGATGGCCCGATGGGCAAGTATTACGCCGATGCCCGCGAGTTGGCCCGCCGCATCACCGTGTGGAGCGATGCGCTTCCCGCCGATGATCGCCGCTTCGTCATCTGTAGCGGCGGTGGCCCCGGCATCATGGAGGCAGCCAATCGCGGCGCCTGCGATGCGGGCGGCAAGAGTATCGGGCTGAACATCAGCCTGCCTTTCGAACAGGCCCCCAACCCCTACATCAGTGATGAACTGAACTTCGAGTTCCACTACTTTTTCATGCGCAAACTCTGGTTTGCTTACCTCGCCAAGGCCCTGGTCATCTTCCCGGGCGGCTTTGGCACCTTGGACGAGTTGTTCGAATTGTTCACGCTGGTGCAGACCCACAAACTCCGCAAGGAGATGGTGCTGCTGATCTACGGCAAGCAGTATTGGAACGAGGTCATCAACTTTGAGGCGATGGCAAAGCACGGCATGATATCCCCGGAAGACCTGGACCTCTTCCACTGGGCCGATGACGTCGACACCGCTTTTGATGTGGTTCGCGAGGGCCTTACGCGGCTGTATCTGAACGGCAACGGGGGCCTTCCCGGTTCCCCGCTGCTGAAGTAAGCGGCTGCCCTGGCTGCTACCGGCATGGCGGCGGTGCAGGCACGCGCGAGGCCATCATTCGTTCCGGCCCGGGCCAATGCCGGATCTGGATCTGGGGCTGACATCCGGTCTGGGCCTGCAATCAGTTGGGCCTTGGACCCACAATCATGTTCACCTCGTTGCTGTCCTGCCCGCCCACCGTCAGGCGGACGGAATAGGTGCCGGGCGCGAGGTCAGCGGGTACGCGCGCGTTCACCTGGTACAGGCCCGTAAAGCCGGGAGCCAGTCCTGCGAAAGGAACTGCCTCGGTGGCAAGCACCCGATCGCCCATGCGCACCGTCACCTCCGATGCCGTTCGGAATACGCCACGTCCGGCCGGAACCACGGGACCCAAGCCGGTGGCGAAGATCTGGACGAAGTCATCCGGCGTCGCGGGCGTCACGTTGGTCTTGTCCGCGAAATTGTTGCGCAGAATCGCGCCCAGGTTCGTCCCAGCATCGAAAAAGACGCCGGGCTGATGAAGGAACAGGGGTGTCTCGAATGAATTGGACTCCCCGTCCGGGGTCCTCACCACCACCTGCGCTGTGTTGCCGCTCAAGCCGGCAGGCACATAGAAATTGACTTGCTGGTCGCTGATGAACACCAGCGGCGCGGCCACCCCGTTCACACTCACCCTCACCCCTTG
This sequence comes from Bryobacterales bacterium, assembly GCA_025456495.1. Lineage (GTDB taxonomy): Bacteria > Acidobacteriota > Terriglobia > Bryobacterales > Bryobacteraceae > JACTMJ01. The sequence continues at coordinate 10,520 of JALOKO010000016.1, forward strand.
CAGTTCCGTGGGCAACGGGGTAAATCCAGCTAAGCGTTGTTCGCCCGCAGCCAGCGAAACCCCAAACAATGACGCCAGACTGCCGGGACTCAAGCCAGCGGCGAAACTGGCCCCATTCGTGGCTCCACGCACATCCGGCAGCAGATCAGGCAGCGCCGTGACGGTGAGTTCGGTGCGTTCCCGCTCACCCTCAATGAAGGCCTTGGCGAGGTTCACCGCGGCGGAGCCAACCGTCCATCGGAAACTCACGCGCCCCTCGGCGTCGGTGGTCGCCATGGCGGGAGTGACGCTGCCACCGGTGGTTGGCTCCAGCGTTACCGGCACACCCTGATAGGGTAAACCGCGGGCGTCGGTCACCCGCAATTCGATGGGCCGCAAGGCTTCCGAGTCGGGCAGCGCCTGCACGCGCGGCGGCGACGTGAGTTGCAACGACAGTCCACCCAGGGAGGCCACGGCGATTGCGGCCTCGGAAGGCAGAAAGCTGCCATCCTCAACGGACGCCAACACGCGCGCCACCCCTGGCTGCAGCGCCATAAAGGGCACATCCACGCTGTTTGCCCCAGCGGCAAGCGTCGCCGTCGCGGGCAGGTTCAGCAAGCCTCCAGCGCCGCTTAGCGCAATGCTCACCGCGCCGTCGGAACCGCGGCGGGTCACGCGCAACACGCCCTCACTGCCGGCAAGCACGCCGCGGGCTGGAAACGCATCCAGCTCCAGCGCGGGCCTCAGGTTGGTATCGGCAAAGGCGAGGCTGGCGGAGCGGTCGTGAAAGAAGTTCACAAACTCCTGACGCACCCGGTTCAACTTTTCCAGAGCGGGCTGCACCCTGGTTTCGTCTTGCGTCACCAGGACAAAGGCAAATCGAAATCGTCGCTGCGCGATGGTGTGGTCTGGCCTGCGCAACCCGTTGGCGGCAATGATGTCATCCATCGAAAAGCCGCGCCTGTTGCCCGCGATCTGCACGTCGCGCTGCGGCGCACGGGCGGTCGCACCCAGCCCATCCACATAGAACAGGCTTTGCTCAAGCCCTACCTGGTTTGGCGCAATCAACCCCATCAGGTAACGGTCCAATTCCGAAAAGCGCAAGGACGGCGCACCCGTCGTGAAGGTATTTCCGTTCTCCCCGGTGGGTGGCGCCGACAGGTCACTGCCCTCCATGAACGAGCCTTGCGAATTGAACCGAAAGCTCCAATGCGCCAGTTGCCGACCCAGCAAATTGAAGGTATTCACTGAGCCCTCGCGCAAACGCGGAAACGCCAGAAAACGGTGCCCGGCCTCGTGAGCCAACACCGATAGGGGAGAGTTTTCAGTGGATCCCAGCACCGGCACCGTGTCAAGCGGTCCATCCGGATACTGGCTCAGGGGACCCATGTTGATGATCGCCTGCAGCCGCTGGGGATTTCCAAAGAAACTCCGCCGGTCGAGGATCTCCTCCCCAATCCCCTCCACCTGGCTCTGCACCGTGATCGCAAACGCCACCGCTCCTAAGCCCGCGGAGATATTCGCGTCGTTGTAGTAGACGATGTAGTCGTAGTCGTCCGGCTGCGATTCCAGGAAGGTCTGCGTGGCCCGGAAGACGTCCAGTGAGGCCTGCGCACTGCTGGAGAAAATCTCCGCCACGGACGTGCCGACAGGCTCATTTGGTGGATTCAGGAACTGAATCAAGCGGCCGGTATCCCGGTTCCTGCCCGGTGTGATCCCCATCACGAACTGCCCGAACGGCGAACGGCGATGCAGGATCCGCACCTCGCCGTTGGGGGTGATGCGCAACTGGAACTCCACCAGGTTCTGCTCCAACAGCGGGCTGGATCCGAAACGAGGGATCCTGACATAGCTCACAATCACTTCCGTGGGCTGCAGGAAGACAAAGATGCCGCCCGTGGGGCCAATCGTTGCCGGGTTAAGGTCCAGCGTGGCTCCAGCGATCTTGGGCGGTCCCGAAAGGAAGCCGGTGTAGGTGCCGGTCTCGGCAAAGGTATCTTCGTCGCCAAAGGTGATGTGGCCATTCGAGTTCACAAACAGCCGGGTTTGCTGCACACCGTAAAAGGGAAACGCAAAGGGTAGTTCAAACTGCCGGCTATCGTCATCTTGGATGGGGTTTCCTTCGGCGGTGGAAGTGATGTTGATGGCAGGCCCGGTGATGGCGTCCTCGCGGAATGCGTCGTCGGCAAGCCGCACCTGATAGGCGGTTGCGCCTGCGTCGGTGGGCTGAAATTGAATTGAGCGCCCCACCAGCCCCCCCGGGAACACGTTCGAGGTGGCGATCACACCGCCATCCCCTCGCATCACCAGGATGTCGCCCTCTACCTTTGCCGCGGTGCGTTGCAGATCCACTTGCTTGCCGCCCACATCAAGGCTTCGCGTTCCGGCGGCCAGCAGGCTGGCGCGCCGCTCCGCTGAGCGTTGGTGCAGGAAGATCTGCTGCCGGTCGTTGGCTGGTGATGTTCCGCAGCTTAAGGGCTTCGGGAGTTTCTGCGCCGATAGAGAGCCGATGGAAAGCAGCAGCGTCAGCAGAAGGGAAACAAACGCACGGATATTCATAGAAGTCTCTTTGGGCTATTCGATCTTTTTCCAACCTAACATTACTTACACGGAGTCGTAAAGCTGAAATTGAGATCCGATATTTTGGCTTTGGGATAGACCCCGGCGGCATCCTCAGCGCGGCGATTCCCCGCCTGGCCAATTCGATTCGGGGTATGGCCGTTTCGGATTCCGGGCATGGCCAGCGCAACGCGGCAACCAGCCCGCTATACTGGCGCCATGTCGATTCGCCGCGCCCACCCGTGGATATCCGTCGCGCTCATCCTTCTATGTTGCTCCTGCAATCCTACCCCCTCCGCGCCACCCGCGCCGTCCAGCGCCGGGGAGCGCATCGCGGCCTTCCCCGCTGAGGTAAGCGTCTATGCCAAGGTACTGGAAACCGGCAAGGACTTTGCCCATCAGGCTGACCGGGACGTTCGCACGGCCAGCACCATCAAGCTGCCCATCATGGTGACCTGCTATTCCGCGGTAGCCGAAGGCAAGGCGCGATGGGACGAGACGATCCCCATCACACCCGAAGCCAAGGTTTCCGGCTCCGGCGTCATCCGGGAGTTTGAAGACGGCACGCCGCTGACGCTGCGCGACCTGATGCACGTAATGATCGTCGTCAGCGACAACACGGCCACCAACCTGTTGCTGGACCGGCTGTCAGCCGATTCCGTCAACGATGTCATGCAGCGACTGGACCTCAGCCGCACCCGCAGCATGCGCAAGATTCGGGGTGATGGCTCTCAATTGAAGGCGGCCAGCGGCTGGAGCAAGGAGGGCGAGAGCGAGGAAAACAAGCGCTTCGGGATTGGGCGCTCCACCCCGCGCGAGATGGTGAGGCTGCTGGAGATGCTGCACGCCGGCAAGGTGGTGAACGGGGAGGCATCCCGCGAGATGATTGCGGTCCTCAAGCGACAGCAATACAAGGACGGTATCGGACGCCGCATCGCGGACACCGATGGCATTGAGGTGGCTTCGAAAAGTGGCGCGCTGGACGCCCTCCGCAGCGACGTCGGACTCGTCTATCACCCACGCGGAACCCTTGCCATCGCCGTCACCGTGGATGGGATGTCCAAGACGGACTATTCGGCTGACAACGCCGGCAATCGGTTTATCGCGGATCTCACCGAAGACCTGCTGCGGGAGCTGTTGCCGCCGAAGGAAGGTTCCGCCCAAGGCAACTAGTTTTTCGTGTCGCCAAAGCTGCCAGGGCTTGCGCGGCATGCCCGCTTGACGCCCCGAATTGTTCTGTGAGACATTGCAACTTGCCAGAGTGCCCATGCATTCGGCTCCCCGTGCGCACATGCGCTTGAAAGGCCGGGCCGCCTTTCCGGGAAGGATCTACAGGGAGGACTGCAATGAGTTTGAAGGTTAATGTGCGTCAGGCGGGAGACGTGGCTGTTGTGGATTTGAGCGGCAAGATCACCCTTGGTGAAGGCTCAGGCGCTCTCCGCGACACCATCGCCGATGTCTCCGGCAAGGGAAACAAGAACATCCTGCTGAACATGGCCGATGTCACCTACATCGATAGCGCCGGGCTTGGGGAACTGGTGGGCAGCTACACCTCTGTCACCAACAAGGGCGGCCAACTGAAGCTGGTGGCGCTGCAAAACAAGATCAAGGACCTGATGCAGATCACCAAGCTGCACACCGTGTTCATGGTCTTCGAATCCGAAGACGAGGCCATCGCCAGCTACTAGATACAGTTCCCCGCAGAGCCGAAACGGGGGTCGTCCGAAAGGGCGGCCCTTTTTCGTGTGAACCGCCCGTTGGTTTAGGACGTTCGCTCACCTGCCTGCCAGCCGATTACATCCCGTCGACGGCCCGGGTTACACCAGATTCAGCCCGCCATCCAGCGCGATGGTTTGTCCGGTGACAAAGCCGCGGTTGGTGAACAACCACTCCGCCGCCTCCGCAATATCCTGCCCGCTGCCTGCTCGACCAGCCGGGGTCATTTGAATGCCCGCAAGAATGCGCGGCTCTTCCCGCTCCTCAAAGGGAATCACGCCGGGGGCGATGCTATTCACCGTGATGTTTGGCGCGAAGGCCTTGGCCAGAGCCCGAGTCATGTGGATCACGCCGGCTTTGGAGGCGCAATAGTGCGCGTGCTCAGCCCAGGGTCTCAACCCTCCCAGCGAACTGATGTTGACAATCCGCCCCCCAGTGGCTTGGTCGCGCATAATCAATGCCGCTTGCTGACAGCAGAAGAACACGGCCTTCAGGTTGACGCTATGGATGTGGTCCCAATCTGCTTCGGTGACCTCCCAGGCGGGGATGCGGGTGAACCGGGCGGCGTTATTCACCAGGCAATCCAGCGGTTCGCCCAGCGCCCTGACGGCGGCGAACAGGCGCATCACCTCACTCACCTGCGACAGATCGGCCTGCAGCAGTGGGGCGGGTTGACCCTCCCATGCGCAGGCCGCGGCTACCTGTTCGGCCTCCTGCCGGGATCCCCCGTAGTGCAGCAACACCCGCGCCCCGCGGGCCGCGAAATAGGTGGCCATCGCCTTGCCGATGCGCTTGGCAGCGCCTGTAATCAGGATGCGCTTCCCGGTCAGGCTTTGCGGAACCGTGTTGTCGGTGCTGGAGGTTGTCATCGCCTCTCATCCTACCGCGGGCCGGAAACGAAGCGGATTTCGGCGCCATCGGGAATAGTTCCGCCATCTGGGCGCATCACAACCATGTGAGGATCCTGCACACGTTCATCGCGCTCAGCGCCCTGGCGGTCCTAACGCCGCTCTACGCGCACGCCGCCCCCCACCCGTCGTCCATCAGCCATGCTGCGTGGGATGACCTGCTGAAGCGCTACGTCCGCGCGGACCATCGGGTGGACTACGCCCGCTGGAAACGCGATGGCGTGGCGACACTCGATGCCTACCTTGCCACGCTGGCCCACCCGTTTCCCGCGAAAATCAGCGCCGAGGCCCGGCAAGCTGCCCTCATCAACGCCTACAACGCGTTGACGGTTCGCTGGGTGCTGGGCCATTTTCCGGTAAAGAGCATCTGGAAAACGAAAAAGCCGTTTACCGCCAAACGGCACCAGGTGGACGGAAAGCAGCTTTCCCTGGACGACCTGGAAACAGACCTACGGAACACCTTGGGAGCCCGGACCCACTCCGTTCTGGTGTGCGCCGCCCGCAGTTGCCCGCCGCTACGCCTGGAGGCTTACACCGAAGCCGCGCTCCAGCAGCAGCTTGACAGCAATACCCGCCAATGGCTTGCCAATCCCAGCCTGAATCGATTCGATGCCGCCGCCAAGACCGCGTCGGTGAGCAGCATCTTCAAGTGGTACCGGCAGGATTTCGACACGGCCAACAGCCGCCTTGCCGACTTCCTGGCGCGATTCGGACCATCGGACCAATCCGCCTTCCTGCTGGGCGGCCCGGATCCTAAGATTCGCTTTCTGGACTACGACTGGGGCCTGAACGACACCGGAGACGCCGGCGAAGGCTATCGCGGCTTCTACTTCGATTACCTGCGCAACAAATAGCTCTGCCATCCAGCAGATGCCGTATTGCCCGAAAAAAAGGGCGCGGCGCCCACCCCGGAGGAGGGACCCCGCGCCCATTCACTTCGCATGGTCTGCTAGAACCCGGGCCTACTGGATGTCGCCCGCGTAGACGCGCACGTCATAGCTGAACACGGTGCCGCGCGGAATGAGGAAGCGCGGTGTGGGCGCTACGATGGTGGCGTTCCCGGCTAACCGGCCTGACGGCGCCGGAACCGTGAATCCGACGCCTTCTCCATTCGTGAAGCTGGGGTTCAACAGCTCCACTCCCTCCGGCAGATTGCGGAACACGACGTGGAGCGGCCCGTCAATCGCCTGAGCGCCGCGGTTGGTGAGGGAAAGATAAACCCTGGTGTCCTCATCGCGACGCGTGACGGGAAGCCGACGCGTGCTGACGATTACCTGGTCAGTGACTTCCATGGCCGGGGCCAGTTGGAAGATCCCAGTGGTGCCACTCACCTCATTGGTGACCACCAGCAGCGGCTTTCCGTTGGGCGAGTCTTCCGCGGAGATCACCAGCGCAGCCTCCGGCCCAAGATCGCGCGCCTGCGGGGTTTCCGGGTCCTGCGAGAGGTCGCGATCATTCACATAGGTGACGAAGAACGGCGCCATGGGATTCGTGATGTCGTAGGCCATCACGCCACCAATCCGTTCCAGAGTGACGAAGGCGTAGTTTCGTCCGGCAAGCGTGGCCACCGTGATGCCTTCCGGCTCCGGGCCTTTGTTGTCGCTTCGATTGTCAAAGTCGTTGTTGTCGTTGCTGGCGTTGAAGGATTCCGGATAGCGCTGCGCGGTGATTCGCTCGAATTCGTCCCCGCTATCCCACACCAGCGTGCCATCCGCCTTGTAAATGCTGATGGAGCGGCCGCCGAAAGCCCAGATTTCATCAAAGTCCCCATCCCCATCGGTATCTCCGTTTGCGGTGGTGACGGTGAGACGACCCAAGTTGGCGTTATCGCGCAGTAGGTTTCGATCAGGGAAGGCCTCCGGGTCCAGGGTGAGTGAGCGCAGGCGGGATTCTTCAGCGAACCCGTCATAGTCCCTGGCATCGCCCTCGTTCGCGGTGATGTAGTAGGTTTCCCCTTCGTACTCGAACGCGGCCATGGCGTCCGGCTGCCGCATGCCGAAAATGGGCCAATTGCGGATGTTGATGGCGTTGTCGCGGTCACTGGCGTCCAAGCCGTTGCCGGGAAGACTGTGATCCTTCAACTGCGCGGGCACAACTGCGGTAATGGTGGCCGATTCAATGTCCAGCACCGCGAACGCATTGGCTTCCTGCAGGCTCACCCATGCTGTTTTCGAGTCTGAAGCGACGGCAATATACTCCGGTTCCAGGTCTTGCGCGACGCGGGCATTCGGCCCGAATATGCGCACCGTGGGGTCAAGGTCCTCTTTCCGAAAACCATCAAAGCGCGCGGTCCGCACAACGCCAGTTGCCACTTCAATCACACTCACGCTGCCTTCCGGGTCCACCGTGTACGTGGTGTCTGGTTCGCCCTCATTGGCCACCAGCAGGTATTTGCCGTTGGGCGTGAAGGTTAACATATCCGGAAGGGCGCCCACATCATACTGTGCTGTCTCCTTGCCGTCCGCATCGAACACCAGCACCTTGCCGCCGTTCTGCTTTACCGCCGCTTCCACGGCCACCGCCACCATCCCGTTGGATACTGCAACGCTGTTCGGGTTTCGTCCGCCCAGGTCAATGGGCGTGCGCTGAATCGGATTTTCGGGGTCGCTGATGTCGGTAACATCCACCCGCATGGCGAATGAGTTGGTGACAAAGATTCGTTTGGTGGTGGGGTCGTAGGCGGGAATCTCGGC
>JALOKO010000317.1 GCA_025456495.1 Bryobacterales bacterium
CGATGCTTTCCATGTAGATCAGAATCGAGCGTGTGCGTGAGTCGTTCCCCAGGTAGTCAATGAGGTCTCCCCACCCGATGTCGCTCATTGACCCGATGGAGATGAACGCGCTAAAGCCCACTTTCGCGGCGATGCTCCAATCCAGAACCGCCGTGCATAGGGCGCCGCTCTGGCTGATGAAGCCCACGCTTCCGGGCAGCGCCATCCCATGCGCGAAGGTGGCGTTCAGGCCCGAGAGTGGACTCATCAGCCCCAGGCAGTTCGGCCCGATAATGCGCATCTTTCCGCGCTGGGCTTCCTGTAGCACCTTCTGCTCCAGCACAGCGCCCTCAGCGCCCACTTCCTTAAAGCCCGCCGACAACACGATGGCATGGCGAACCCCGGCATCCACGCATTCGCGAATCAGCCCCGGCACTGTGGGCGCAGGCGTAGTGATGACCGCCAGTTCCACCTCGCCGGGAACCGCCGCCACATTGGGATAGGCTTTAATTCCCAGCACGCTGGGACGCTTCGGATTCACCGGAAACACCATCCCCCCAAAGGGGTTGCTGATGAGATTCCAGAACACCGTCCGACCCACGCTGCCTTCGTTCTCCGTGGCGCCAATCAGGGCCACGCTGGATGGAGCGAAGAAGGACTCCAACGGATGCTTGCCTCCGCCAAGGATTGCCGTTGCGGGGTCAGTGGATTGGTTCTTGATGGCCATCGCGCGTCCCTTTCCTGGCGCCGGGTGGCGGCGTCCCTTTCAACCTATCAAACCTTCGTTGAGTAAAGGACCTGGATATCACCTACAGAAACACAAAGACGCCCTGACGGCGGATGCATGGCCGCAGTCAGGGCGGGTGCGCTTGGAGTTCTGTTAGCCGCCGCGCTTACTCGCTGGCGCTCACTTTGACGCCCGGGACGCGCAATTCCACGAACACGGGGTTGGCTGCGTACTTCTTGGCCAGCGCACCCACCGCCTCCTTCTTGCCGATGAGAACGAAAGTCAGGTTATCGGTACGGTAGTAGGTGTCGATAACCCGGCGCGCATCGGCTACCGTCACCGCGTCAATGCGGGCGAAGAGGCCATCCACTTCCTCTCGCGTTTGGCCGGTCACTTCAAACTCCGCCAGCAGGTCAGCAAGCTGGTCGTTCGTCTCCACCAACTGTGTGGGCGTTCCCCCCTTCACATAGGCCTTCGCCGAGGCCAGTTGCTCAGCATCCACACCCTTCTCCCGCAACCGCTTCAGCACTTCCAACGCCAGGTCAATCGCCTGTTCCGTGGTCTCATTCGCCGTGAAGGTAGAGATGGCAAGTGACCCGGGAAGCCGGCGCTGCTGCAACTGCGAAGTCACCCCGTAGGTCAGGCCCGCGTCCACGCGCAGGGCATCGTTCAGCATGGAGGTAAATCGTCCACCGAACAGGGTGTTCACCAGTTGCATCGCCGTTCGATCCGCACTGGTGACGCTGATGCCGGGTTGGAGAATCTGAAAGTAGGTCTGCGTGGCCTGAGGATCGTTCACCAGCAGCAAGCGCGGCGCCTTGCCTCGAGCCACCGCTTGTGCATTCGCCCAGGTGTAGGCCTTGCCCGGCTTCGCCTTGCCGAAGGCAGCGCCAAGCTCTTTTCGTAACGCTGCCGGGTCGAAGTCGCCCACCGCAATTACGGCCATGTTCGCGCCTGCGTACATGCGTTGGTAATAGCCAAGAATGTCGTTGCGCCCGATGCGCTGGATGCTTTCCTCGTCCGCGATGTTGCCATAGGGGTGTCCATCGCCGAAGTAAAAACGCGCCGCATACGGGCCAATTGCCCCGCGGGGATTGTCTTTCAGTGACTTTGCATTGTCCAGCGCACGCGCCAGTTCCTTGGCCACTTCGTCCTCAGGGAAGGTGGAGTTCAACGCCAGGTCTGCAAGGATCTCCACGCCCTGCTTCAAGTCCTTACTCAACACCTCCAGCATCAGGCTGTTGGCCGAAGCACTGGACGCGCTTCCGATGCTGGCGCCCAGGAAATCCACCTCATTGGCGATCTGCTCCGCACTGCGCTTGGAAGTGCCGCGTAGCAGCAGATCGTTGGTGATATCGGCAAGACCAGCCATGGCCTTGGGGTCACTTTCACCGCCGCCCTTCACCTGCAGGTGCAGGCTCACCAGCGGCACGTCGCGCTTGGGCATCATCACCAGCGTGACCCCGTTGGGAAGCTGCTCTTTTGTGTATTCCGGAAGGCGCAACTGAGCCAGCACGGGAACCGTCGCCAGCAACGTCAACAACCACGTCAAGGGCATCCGCATGGGGCGTCTCATTGGCCAGCCTCCTCGCCTTTTTCGGGGATCAACGTGCCCACCGTGCGATTGCGGGCGGTCAGGTACTTCTTCGCCACGCGCTGCACGTCCTCGGCGCTGACGCCGCCAATCATCGCATCGTAGCCGTTCACCTTGCGCCAATCGCCATGGAAAACTTCAAAGTTGCCGATGAAGTTCGCCTTGTTGGCAATGGTCTTGAGTTCGCGAAAGTAGTCCGCCAGCAACTGGTTCTTCGCCTTCTGCAACTCCTGGGTGGAGGGAGCCTCGTCGCGCAACCTTTCGATTTCCTCAAACAAGGCGCGCTCACTGGTTTCCGGCTCCACGCCAGACCGGGGGGCAACAATGCAAAGGAACTGCCCGGGATCCAGGCTTTCGTTCCCGCCGCACTGCGCGCGCAAGGCCAGTTCGCCATCCACCATCCGGCGATACAGACGGCTACTGCGCCCCTGCGACAACAGCGAACCCAACACTGCCAGCGCCGGAGTATCTTCATTCGAGGTAGCAGGAACGTGCCAACTGAAGAGTTGGAGTGGCAACTGCGCCCGGCGATACACGGTCACGCGGCGCTCGCCATTCTGTTGGGGCTCCACGGTGCGCACTGGAGGCGGCGCGACCTGTTTCGGGATCGGCTCAAAGTACTTCTTCGCCAGCCGCAGCACATCGGCTTCCTTCACCGCGCCGGCAATCACCACTGTGCAGTTGTTGGGCGCGTAGCCCATGCGGTAATGGTGCTCCAATTCTTCGCGCGTCCATTGTTCAATGTCCGATGCCCAGCCAATCACGGGCCACTGGTATGGATGTGCGGTGTACGCCGTGGCGTTCAACTGCTCATACAGCGTGCCGAAAGGATTGTTGTCCACGGCCATGCGCCGTTCATTGGACACTACCTGGCGCTCAGACGCCACCATTTCGGGAAGCAGCGCAAGATCCTTCAGGCGGTCCGCTTCCATGTCGAACATCAATTCCAGCGCGCTATCCGGAAGAAAGTCAGTGTAGACCGTAACGTCCTTGGAGGTATAGGCGTTGTTCCGCCCTCCCGCCTTCTCGAGGACAATATCAAATTCCTTAGGGCCATACTTCTTCGCCCCATTGAACATCATATGTTCAAAAAAGTGCGACAGCCCGGTGGTGCCTGGTTGCTCATTCCGGCTTCCCACCTTGAAGAACAGATACATGGCCACATTGGGCACGTCATGATCTTCATGAATCAGCACCTTCATGCCGTTTTCCAGCATGTGCTGCTTCACCTCAACCTGTTGGCTGAAACACCAGCTAACAGCAAGAAGAAGAACTGCAACTAAGCGAATGCTCATCTTTCCTCCGGTTGGCTTCTTACTCATTTATCCCTGACAGAGATCTATCCCTGACAGCGAACGTTATGGGCAGTGCAATTCAATTACTGGGGAGCTTCGCAGTCAATCGCCCTGTCCGCTTCCAGCATCCCAATATCAGCAAGGTCGCGCGGCCGCCCCACCGCACGATTGTTTCTAAGAAGGTCTGACATGGTGTTTCTCAGCAGGTCTCACCTGGAAAGCAACCCAACAGCGTGGCCGTGGAAATCCGCCTCCACCCGATTCGTCCGGGCCGTCTCAAAATCGATGGCAGCAAGCTCAGTGAGGATGTCGATGCTCACGGGTTCCACCCCCATCTGGAACACTTCACCTTTGCGCAGCCAACCAGTTGGGTCATCCACCACCAAACGCATTGCGAATGCACGCAGCGCCTCGTAGACCCTGGCCAGGTTCTACGGGGAAACGCGAATCCACACGACCAAGTCGCCGGTGAACCGCGGCGCCCCGTGATAGGCCAGTGCATGCGCGCCTACCAAGAGGAACTCAACGTTGGCCCCGTTGAAGCACTCGATACACTCGATGAAGTCGCGGCTTGCTTCCAAGGTGAATCTCGAAATACTGATGACGCAGCGTGCTTACCATGTCCAACCGCTCCTGACCACTGCGCTTGGCCAGTTCCTGTTGGTGAAACAACTCGGCTTCCTGGTGGCTTCGAAAGAGCCGCCCCTCCATTCGCATGCGGTGTTCCGCAATCCTTCTAGTATCCCATGCCCGTTGTGGTTACACGTCGTCGGAATCCTTCAGTTGCTGTTGGAGGCTCTCCAACTGGCGGCGCAGTTTGCGCTCCCGGGCCACCAGTGAGCCCACGTACAGCAACACTCCCGCCCACGCAACGAAATAGGCCCAGAATAGAAATGTAAATTGTGTCTTGTCCATGACAGATTGGTTTGACCTTCCTGCAAATCGAGTTACCTACGATGCCAGCGCATTGACGCGGCGCCGCAAGCGTTCCACAGCAAAGTCCAACTCCTCCTGGTACATCCGCATAGCCACCAGTACCGCCGTCACACACAGCATCGGGATGAGGTTGGTATACAGCACCTCCTTCATGGCGGGGTCAATAGCGCCGGGTTGCCCCACAATCGGTTGAGGGTGCTGGGTTCGCCACCAGCGGATGGAATACCACACGATGGGAATATCCACGAAAGCAAAGATTGAGAAGATCGCAGCGAACTGCGCGCGCTGTCGCGCTTCAGGCACAGCCCTGCGCAAAATGAGATAGCCAAAATAAAGCAGAATACAGATAAACATTGAGGTAAGTCGCGCGTCCCAGGTCCACCAGATTCCCCACACCGGTCGCGCCCACAACATCCCCATCACCGTACCAACAACACTGAACATTAGGCCCACTTCGATGGAGGCAACCGACAAATGATCGTAATGCAATTCCCGCTTGACCAGATAACCGATAGACGCCATGAATCCAACGAAGAAGGCCAGCATGCCTGCCCATAACGCCGGAACGTGGAAGAACAGCACACGATAAATGGCCCCCTGTTCAGCATCATCGGGGAGCACCAGAAAGATCTGGTAGAGGTTTCGTGAAAAGATGAGCGCAGCTACCAGGAGCGCTGCAAAAATCCATTT
>JALOKO010000017.1 GCA_025456495.1 Bryobacterales bacterium
AGTTTTCTGGATGAAAAGTACATGCCAGGACTGCTGGAGAACCTGGCCACGGAGCACTTCATCACTCCCCTGGACTTTGAGACCAAGCTCAACAGCTATCTGGGCGCCGCGTTTTCCTTCGAGCCGGTGTTTACGCAATCGGCATGGTTTCGACCGCACAATGAGAGCGAGGATATCGGTAACCTGTTCTTTGTGGGCGCCGGTACGCATCCAGGAGCCGGAATCCCGGGCGTGCTGTGCTCATCTAAAATCGCGGAGAACCTGGTGTGCGAACGAATTCCGGTATAGGCGACGCCCCCTTGGACGTTCCTGTTGCGTCAGAGGCCTGCTACGCGCAGGCTGCCAGCGCAACGGCCGTGGGCTCAAAGAGCTTCTACTTCGCCACCCGGTTTTTCCCCGCTCACCTGGCCAAAGCGGCGCACGCCGTGTACTGGTTCTGCCGTCATACGGATGACCTTGTGGATGAGGCCCCATCCAAGGAAGTGGGAGAAGCCCAACTGGAAGCCTGGCAGGAGGCGCTGCTCGCGGCCTGGACTGCGGGCACCTCGTCCAACACCATCCTGCGCGTGTTTGTGGAGACGGCGCATCGGCATGGGATTCCGTTGGAATACCCCATGGACCTCATTGAGGGGATGCGCATGGACCTGCGCGACACCCAGTACCGCACCTTCGAGGAACTGCGCGTGTTCTGCTATCGGGTGGCGTCCGTCGTCGGGCTGATGATGTGCCATGTGATTGGCTTTCGTGAGCCTGCTCCCGCGCATGCCATCGACCTGGGCTACGCCCTGCAACTCACCAACATCCTGCGCGACGTGGGCGAGGATCTTGGCCGTGGCCGGATTTACCTGCCCCACGAGGAGATGCAGCAGTTCGGCTATACCGCTGAGGACCTGCGCCAAGGGATTCGCGACGAGCGCTTCCGGCTGCTGATGGAGTTTCAGATTGCGCGCGCGGAACGCTACTACGAGAGCGCCAAACCTGGCATTCGTCTGTTGCACTCCGATGGGCGCTTTGCGGTGCGCGTGGCGGCGGATGTATATCGTGGCATCCTGAAAGAGATTGTGGACAACGATTTTGATGTCTTTCACCGGCGCGCCGTGGTGCCGGCAACCCGCAAGTACTGGATTACGGCGCGCTCCATGGCCTTGCCCATGGCAAGACATACGTTGAACCGCCTCGCCTTCTGGAAATCCGTGAATGCTTAAGAAGACTATCCGCGATTCCTCCATCGCCACGTTGCTGGGACTCGCACCGCACTACCTCTCCTTCTACCTGTTCGGCACCGGACTACTCACGGAATCCATCGCGGAATGGATCATGAAGAACACCCCGTCCGCGGCCGCGTTGTGGATTCTTTCCAATCTCGGCGCGTGGGCAAAACCCTTCGCCATGACGGGAGGCCTGTTCACGCTGGGCCTCTGCCTGTGGGTTCCCGCACTGTTGAGCTACTGGCGCAATCGCAAGTACGAGCGCTTTTTCATCCTCGTGGTGCTGGCCATTCCGGCCGTCGTTGTGATTCAGCGCTTCTTTGAGTTCCACTCGCTGGGAGGGTCGCTTTCCTTCTGGATACCCGCCCTGCTGGCCTTGATGGTGGTGGGCAAGCCCAGCCTGGAACTGATGGACGAGGATTGGGGCGAGGCCTCTGAGTACGCGATGCAATTTGTGGGCAGAGGCAAGCCGCGTCGTGATTTTCTAGCCTCCATCGGGGTGACTGCGCTACCCGTGGTGATGGGTGGAGGCGTGGTGGGCGTGGCCATTGAAAGCTATCTGCGAGAGTTGATGGCGGCCAATCGCGCCACCGAACCGGTCCCCTTATTTTCGTTTGACCAGCCGAAGGAAAACCCCCGCTTTCCACGCGGCTTGGTGCGTTCCTGGCTAACCCAGGTGGGCGACTTCTACCGGATGAGCAAGAACGCCGTGGACCCGGCCATTGATCCTCGCGGCTGGCGCCTTGAGGTGACCGCCGACGGCAAGCGCCTGGGCTCTTTCAGCTATGCGGAACTGATGCGCCTGCCTCGCCAGGAACGGTTTGTCACGCTGCGCTGCATCAGCAACACGTTGAACAGTGACCTGATGGGGAACGCGGCCTGGAGCGGCATCCAGCTCAGCCAGTTGATCGCCCGCGACCGCGTGCCTACCAATGCCATCGCCGTAGCCTTTGAGGGTGTGGACGGGCACGGAGACAGCCTGTCGATTGACTATGCGTTCAGCGACGAAACCCTGTTGGCGCTGGGCATGAACGGCAACACCCTTGACCGTCGTCATGGCTTTCCCATTCGTGTGCTGTGCCCCCGCTATTTCGGTTTCAAACACATCAAGTGGCTAAAAGAGATTCGCTTTGTCACCCAGCCCTACGTGGGCACTTATCAGAAGATGGGCTATGAGCGCGAAGCCCCCGTACACACCATGTGCAGCATTGACAACGTCACCCGGGAGGCCGGGCGCTTGCTATGCGGCGGCATCGCCTTTGCGGGCAGCCGCGGTATCCAACGTGTGCAGGTGCGGCTGGGTGAAGCCGAGTGGGTGGACGCGGAACTGGAGACCGGGCTGTCCGCGTTAAGCTGGGTGCGCTATCGGGCCGAACTGGCTGACCTGGCGGACGCAGCCACGCTGCAGGCGCGGGCGCAGGACGGCGCGGGCGCTTGGCAATCGGAGACCATTGTGCCGATGTTCCCGGCGGGCGTGGCCGGACCAACAATCCGCAAGCTGAAAGGATGACCCAAGATGGCGGAGGAAATCACCGTCATGCCGGCGGCAATTCTTCTGGCGGTGGCGATGTTGGTGGTGGGTTGGAAGGCCCGCATCAGCTACCTGCGCCTGCCCGAAGTGCCGCAGTTGCCGAAGGCGCCTCGACCGGACCTGACGGTCATTGTCCCGGCGCGTAATGAGGAGGCCAACATCGCGCGGGTGGTGGAAAGCTTTCCCGGCCTGCCGGTGATTGTGGTGAACGATGCCTCCACCGATGCCACCGAGAGTGCGGCCCGCAAGGCCGGGGCGCTGGTGGTGGACGCACCTCCACTCCCCCAGGGCGCCCTGGGAAAACCCAACGCCTGCCAGCGCGGAGCCAGCGCTGCCGACAGCCGCTGGCTCCTGTTCGTGGACGCCGATACCTGGTATGCGCCGGAGTTCGCCGCCAGTTTCGTGGCCTACGCCGAAGCCGAGAAGCTCGAAATGGTGAGCAGTTTCCTGCGGCAACACACCCTCACCGCGCCTGAGCGGGTGATTCTTCCCTACGCCTTCGCCCTGTACTTTGTGGGGGTGAATGCAGCCAACGTGAACTCCGCCATTTCCCGGGAAGCCCTTGCCAACGGGCAGTGCCTGCTGGTGCGTCGGGACGCCTATGAAAAACTGGGCGGCCATGCGGCGGTGCTGGATAGCGTGATTGAAGACGTCGCCCTCGCGCGCCTGGCCAAGGATAAGGAACTCATCACACGCGTGGTGCGGGCTGAGAGCATGGGCAACGTGCGCATGTACGATAGTCTGCCCGCCATCTGGCGGGGCTTTGAAAAGAACTCTTTCCGCTTTCTTCAGGTGAATCCGGTGAGTGGCGTGATTGTGGTGGCGGCCAGCATCATCTTCACCACCTTGCTTCCGCTGCTGGGCCTGCTGTTGCTGGAACGCCAATGGCTGGCGGCTGCGCTCTTCGCGCTGTCTCCGGGCGTGACGTTGCTGCCCTGGTATCGCACCCCGGCTGCGCTGTGGAGGGCGCCACTGGCCATCTATCTGTTCCAACTCATCGCCCTCAGCGGTATGGCCAAGACGATCCTGCGCGCCAAGACCAACTGGAAGGGACGCATGGTGGGATGAGCGCCCCGCAAGCCGACGCAAACCAGCCGATCCAATACCCCGTCCCGTGGAAACTGGTGGCCGGCCTCACCGAACACATCTGGCGAGGCACGCGCACCGACGTGGACGCCTTCACCCGCGAAATTCTGGGCTACATCCAACCGCCTCCCCTTGTTGAGGGCCTGCAGCAACTTCCCGCCAGCCCCCGTTTTGTGCTGGTTGCCAATCACTACCAGCGCAAAGGACTGTGGATTCTCCATTCGGCGGGCGTGTTGACGCAGGCGATTCGGAATCACTACGGCCCAGGGGACCCCCCGGTGCGGTGGGTGGTAACCGCCAACTGGCCACCCTGGAAGTTCGGTCCCATCCAGTTCCGCTCACCAGGCGATATCCTGCTGCCGCGCGTCGCGCATGCGCTGCACTGCTACGCGATTCCGTTCGCGGGGAAGGATCCCAAACGCACCGCGAAAGCCTTGCGACGCCTGTTGCAGGAAGCCCGCCACGTGGACCGACCCATCGGGCTGTTCCCGGAGGGAGTGGCAGGCTCGGCGGGCGTCCTCACTGAGGCATTGCCTGGCATTGACCGGCTGTTGTTGCAACTGGCAAAGCTTGGCCTGCCCGCGGTGCCATGTGGCATATCAGAAGAGGGCCGCTTTGTAATCCGCTTCGGCAAACCTCTCAGCGTGGAGGAACTGAAAGCAGCCACCAACCCCGCCGCGCTGACAATGGAACGCATCCGGGAATTGATCTGATCCGCCCGTGGATCTGATACGCCCGTGCTTCACGGACGCGCCCCGCTTCACGGATAGGGCAGTGCGTCACTCAGTCCACCCGTGCTGATTGACTCAGCCAACCAGGGCCACTGCGGAAGGTTCGGGCTGGTCGGGCGGTTGGTGATTTTGCCGCAGTACATCCAGGAAAGCACGGCCCCAACGACGTCCGTTCGCCACCTGCAATTCGGTGCGCTGCAGGAAAACCAACATGCCCAGAATGTCGCTGTCCTTAGGCTTGGGGACTTCGGGATGTTCGCGGAGCCGGGCTTCCAGTTCCGCGATGCGCGCGCGGACCCGGGAGGCGATTCCGGCGGCGTAAGGGTTGGACGGGCGAGCGTCGTAAATCAACCCGGACTGCAGGCTGCGGTAGCTTTGGATGAGCGCCGCGAGGGCCTCGCGGACATCGGCATCCACGCATTGAGGTTCCTCGCGCGCGGCGTACCACAAGGCCTCGCCCAGGAAAAAACCCAGTCGTGCGTGATCCTCCAGATACTGCTGGGTAATCACGATATCCCGATGCGGAAGGGTGGCGGCATCCAAATCGTGGAGGGCTTCGCGCTTGCGGGCTTCGCGCAAATACTCGCAGGAGAAGGGGCAGCGGATAGTCTCTTCGCGCTGCTGCCCGCAACAGGTGGAGCAGATCGCGTCGCCCCGGGCCGGGCAGGCGCGCGCGGCTTTACGCGTGTTGCAAAGAGGGCATCTGGCTGCGTTGGCGGTCATCCGATTCCTGCAATTGCCTCTGCCGATGATAGCGCAACCAACCAAGTCAGGCATGCCTGCGACAGCCTGTGGCGCCGGTAATAGGGAGCAGGATTGTCGCGCCGCAACCCGGGTCGCCTACGAACCAGGCCGGGGCTTGTAGCCTGGACGCGCGCGGATGCGATACTTCTTGCCGCGCGGATCCGGCTTCAGTTCGACGCTGATTTCGCGGAAGTCCATGTTGGTGTTCACCTGGGGGTAGTAGGTGATGGTGTACGAATTGCCAAGGTCCTCGCGAATGGCCTCAAAGGCCTCCACCTGTTTCTGCCAACTGCGGGCGAAGTAGGCTTGGCCGCCGGTGCGCTCCGCAATGCGCTTGAAGACGTTGGTGGAGATGCGGTCCTGGTTGGCTTCCGCGGTGGAAATCACGTACAGCGGAATGCCCTCTTCTTCAGCGACGCGGCGCACATCGTCAGGGGCCACCATGCTGGCGCTGTCGGGGCCGTTGGAGAACACGATCACCACCTTGCGGCCCGGCACTTTGGAGGCATCGCGCAAGGTGAGCAGCAGTGCGTTATAGAGGGCAGAGTCATCCCCCACCACGGCGCCACGCAAGCCCTTGATGGCGTCGTTGCGATTGCGCGTCAGGTTGGTGGCGCGGGACAGGTTCCGGCTGAACGTGTAGACGGCAACCGAATCCGCATCATCCAGGCCACGTACGAAGTCAGCCACGGCGTCGGAAGCGTACACGAAGCCGCGATACATATAGTTGCTGGTGTCGAAGAGTACGAACACGTTCGTACCGGCCAGGGTATCGGCGAAGGATTCAGCCATCCGCCCGGCGGCGCCCTCGGGGGCAGAGGCGCGGACCGGAACAATGGGCTCCAAGCCGCCGTCATCCCGCACCCGCATCGCAGGCTGGTTACCCTCTGAGAAGGTGGCGATCTTCTGTACGATGCCATCCTCAAGGATGCGGAAATCACTGGGCTTCAGCCCGTTCACATAGCGTCCCTTGTCGTCAGTGACCGTGAAGCTGAGCACTACCAGATTCGTGTCCACGCGAAAGACAGGGTCAGCCTCCTGGGCCAGGCCCGCGGTGCGCACGGCCACACCCACCAGCAAAACCATCACCAGGCTAAGCAGCATCCGGATTGAGCACATTTTCCGCTTCACCGCATTGTCCCCTTCACGTTCGCGTCTACCCCGGCGCCAGTTGGTGAGCACCCGCCAGAAGTGCCACCTCCACGCCGCGCCGTGGACATTCTGGATCTACTGTCCGTTGGCCACCATGGGCTGCGCGGATGGCGCCGTTGTCTTGCTCTCGCCCACCTTGCGCATTGACCGTAACAACGCCGGCCAATCCTCCAGGTGGGTAGCGAAAATCCCTTCAACCGTCTCCCGCGTCCATTCGGGAACCACCAGGTTCAGCTCCTCCGGTCGCATGTGCAGGCGGTCAGAGACTTCGGCCCAATACAACGCGCTGGATTCCCAGGTCTCCGCCATGAGGCGGCTGGAGTAGCCCATCAGCGTCGGCATGGTGCGCAGTCCCAACAGTTCGCGCCGGTAGGAACGGGTAAGCGCGGGCTTGGGCGTGCCGAACAGGTCACTGATCACCGCCATGTCCACCGCGCTTTCAGTGCGCTGCAACTGACGGATTTCGTCGTACAGCGGACTGCTGAGGTCAGCGCGCTCCGCCAGCAGATCATAGGCGACGCGGAACAACTCCGCGGGCATCATCTTTTGTTCGGCATCGCGGACATTACCGGCATCCAGCGCCAGTCGCGTTTCGGCCACGCGGTGGGGGCTGGACCAACGTTCCAGAGAGCCCAGGAAAGATGCTCGCAAGCCGGAATTCAGCATGCTTTCTGCAAGCAGGCTGCGGCCGGCACGCTGCAGCAACGCAACGTAATGCCGTTGCACGGGAGTCACCTTCCACCAGCGGGGCACCGTGGCGGTCAGCAGCATCTGGGGCACCAGGTCTCCCCAGATCAACGCTTGTTCCTTTTCCGGGATAAGGAAGTTCTGTTCGGCCTGCGCCAGGGCATAGGGGAGTTCGCTGAGTGAACCCATCAGCCTGCCTCCGGAGGTAGCGCTCCAACCAACGCCCACCAGCTCAGTGGGCGCCCAACTGTAGTCGTTACTCTGCAAGCCCGCGAAGTCGTGGTAGCGGACAAACTGCCCGTTGGTGAGCAGGATCTGGCCACCAGGGGGCGCATAGTGCGCGTAATTCAACCCCACCAGCGTGTCGCGCAGGTGCGGCATCAGCACCTCACGCAACTCGAGCAGCTTCTCGGGGGAGTTGGCATTCTTGTCCACCTCAGCGCGCAGGCGCACCTTACGCTCGCGCTCAATGTGGTCTTCGGTAAAGCGACCGAAACTGAGGGCGTTCTTTTCTTCGGTGCTCATCGAAGACCGGGCTGACTGAATGCGGCCAATTTTGGCGGTAAGGCGGTTCACCAGATTGGTGTCGATAGCGGCGCCGCTGGCGGCGCCGACCAATTGATCCGCGAGGGTGAAAATTTCACCCAGCGTCATCAACCGCTGCGCGCTCATCACCTCTTCCATGGCGCGAATCTGGCGATCACGTACCTGGGAATCACCCGCTTCGCGCGTTCCGGCCAGCAGCGCCATCAGGTGCGCTTGCGGATCGTCGGTCTTCGCTCCGCCGGTGGCTGCAATCAGCGACTCCACGCACTTGCGCGTCTGGTCGAACAACTGCTGATGAGTTCCCACGTTCTGATAGGCGTTGAGGATTTCCAGGAACAGGTCGTTCGCCGCCTGGCCCTCCAACAATCCATGCCGGACATACACCTGCCATAGCCCCAGTAGCCCCTGCAACGAGCCGACGGCATCACCGCGAAGCTGCTCATTGCGTCCTTTGGAAAGCTGGGGCGCGGTGGTCAGGAACAGTTGGATGGCATCGTCGGTCAGCGTGGGCAGCTCAGACAGCAGCGAATACTGGGCCTGCAGCTGCGGGTAGTAATCAATCAGCGAGCTGACGGTGGCCGGCTCCAGGGGTTTGTCGCGCAGGCGGTTCATCTCGCTCAGCGCCACGAAGATCTTCAACGGGACGTTGTCGATGTAGCTGCGGCTGAGTCCGAACAGCGCCGCAATCAAGTCGTCGGCTTCCTGCCATCCAGGTGCGGCACGGCGCAGCCGCTTATCTTCCACAAACTTCTTGTCGGCCACCATGCTCTTCCACAGCGCAAGTCCGCCCGGCACGTGCGGTTTGCCATCGCCATCCAGGCGCAAGCGATGCGTGAAGATCAGCATATCGGTGTTGGCGCGGAAGACCGGGCGGGCCGGTCCCGGACTGGTAATGCGACCTCGCAGCGCGTCATAGAACCGCTCCATGCGCGCGGGTTCGGTGAGGTAGCTCTTCACCGGCCCTTCAATTCGGGATAGGGCATCGTAGTAGCTGGCCAGCCAGCCGTCATCCCTGGCCATCAGCTTCAAAAAGAAGTCCGCGGGCTTGTTCACGGATCCGCCCACCATGCTTTCCCACTTGGACACGGAGCGCGCGCCACCAGGCGTTACCACCTTGCCGTCCACCACATGGAACATGCCGCCGTAGAAATCAATCACATGGGCAAAGGCCCTTAGCTTTTCGTATTCCACTTCCTTGCGCAGCAATTCGGCCGCGCCACTTTCCAGCTTGGCGATGCTGAGGTACATGCGGCAGCGGGCCGGGTCACTCAGAAACAATTCGATGGGGGACTTGTCGGCCTTGCTTTCATCCTTCAACTGCCAGTAATCCGGCCCAAACAGGACGGGAACGCGCGTCGGCGTCATGTCGTAGCGGAAGGGCCGGTTGGTGCGCAAGGCCTCTTCCAACTCCGCCAGCGGGAAACCGGAATCGACAGTGACGAAGGCCTTCGTGGGGTTTACCGTCTCCAGCACCACCTCACCACCGCAACCACCGCGCATCCGGTAGCCGAGGATCTTCAACAGTTCGCCGGTTTCGCGGGTTTCGCATTGCGCGATCTCCAGCACCTTGCTGGATCCGGCCAGCTTCGTCAGGTCGCGGGCATGCTCCAGGTAGCGGAACACCAGGCGCAGATACTCGGTTTCGATCATGCCGCCCTCGGGTCCGGACGAGCGGAAGCCGGAGATCACCACGTTCCGCGCCAACGCGCTCATCAGTTGTTCCGGATCAAGGTCCGGCGTGATGGCGGTCATGCGAGCAAACGCAGCCAACGGACCCGGGATCTCAATTTCGCCATAGGTGGGCTTGGTGGCGCCGGTGGCAGTGACAGGCCAGGCGAGATCCGCGGCCCCAGTCTGGCGATACAACTGCATGTACCGCTCAAGGGACTGCCGGTTGTCCTCCTCCAGGCTCAACACCGAGAGGCGGCGCAGCACCTTGCGCTTCTCGTCCGCGCTTCCCCGTGTTTCCAGCAGACGCCAATACTGGTCGTAGGCCGCCGCACGCGCTGGAGATCCAAAGCGGTCAAGAAACTCCGCCAGGGCGCGAGCGCTGTCCAGGTCGTCGGGGTTTTCCCGGACGGCCGCCTGGAGACGCTCCAGGGCCATGCCAGACTTCCCTTCCCGGGCAAGTTGGCGCGATTGCTGGTCTACCTCATTCGCCGCAATTCCATGCAGCGACAAAAGCAGGAGAGCCGCGACGAATACAGCAATCCTCATAGCAAACCCCTCTCGTGAATCGAATGGCAGGCAGAGCAGATCAGAACTTGGAGCTTACTCTACCACTTTCAACTATCCCCATGGCAAGCCCGTGGACACCCAATGACACCGCGCCGTCGCCAGCTTAGTTTCTTTCGATGCAAGTTCGTTAGCATGGATGTCAGAAAGCATTTGCTTTATTCTGCTGGAAAATCGCCTGAAGGAGAACGGAATTCGTGTACGCCATCAACCGGGCCTTGCTGCCCTTGCTGTTGTTTATCTGCCTGCTGCCACTGTCGGCGCAGGAACCCACGATTGCGGTGGTGGGGATGGTGCATTCCCATGTTTGGGGTCACCTTTCGAAAATGATCACCGGACAACCGGCTAAATTGGTGGGGGTTGCCGAAACCGAACCGGCGCTGATCGATGACGCCGTCAAGGCCGGGCTCAGCCGGGACCTGGTGTTTGCTGACTGGCGCAAGATGCTGGACACGAAGAAGCCTTTGGTGGTGTGGGCTTTCGTCGAAAACAACCGTCACCTGGAGATTGTGCAGTACTGTGCGCCCCGCAAGATTCACGTGATGTTTGAGAAGCCCCTGGCGTCCACCTATAAGGACGCGGTGGCCATCCGCGACCTGGCGAAAAAGCATGGTATTCAGGTGATGGTGAACTACCAGATGGCCTGGTGGCCCACCATGCACGCGCTGAAGTCCAAACTCGATTCCGGTGACCTGGGCCAGGTCTGGCGCATGCATGGCATTGTCGGCCACGGCGGACCCGGGGCGCCCACGGGTCGCAACAAGTTCTTCGTGGACTGGCTCACCGATCCCGTCAAGAACGGTGCCGGCGCGTTGATGGACTTCGGCTGCTACAACGCGCTGTGGAGCCTGATGTATCTGGGCAAGCCCACCAGCGTATTCGCCCACACCATCCAATTGCGTCCTGGCGAGTTTCCGAAAGTCGAGGATAGCGCCGCCCTTATCCTCACCTATCCCAAGGGTGTTGCGCTGCTGGAAGGCAGTTGGGATCTGCCGCACAGCTATCAGCAGGTGGAGTTGTTCGGCCTGAAGGGCAGCGTGATGGCGGACCGCCGCGAAGCCACCTTCCGTCCCGCGCGTCAACAGGCGCAGAAGTTGCCGAACCCGGATCTGGCGCCCCATCAACTGGAACCCATCGCCTATATGTTGGACGCCATCCGCACGGGTGCTGACCCGGCGGGAATGGTGTCAATCGATTACAACGTGGGGGTCAACGAGATCATTGAAGCTGCTAAACTAAGCGTCAAGACTGGTCGGCCGGTGACGCTCCCCTTGCGCTAGTTGGAGCATTGCTGGCGGGTGGGAGATCCTGGGTTTGCGTTTCGAGCAACTCGGGCTCCCCCCCCCACCGTTCCCTCACCTGCAGCCTCGTTTCCGCTGCTTGGACAGATGTTTTCACCGTGTTTTTGCGATGACGTCTGACGAGGGTTTCTCGCCTGCCGCCATTGCACTAAGCAAGATCCGAAGCTTCTGTGCAGTCCCTTCCGGGAACTGGATGTATTAGGAAACGATGCCCGCATCTGCCATTGCCAACAAGCAATTAGCCACCGTCCTTGGCGTACTCAGCCACCCTTTGCGCATTCGAATGGTGCAGGAACTGTACCAGGGCGAACGGGACGTGAACACGCTACAGCAATGCGTGGGCATCTCGCACTCCAGCGTTTCGCAGCACCTGGCGGTGATGCGCGCCAATCGCCTGGTGGTGGAACGCCGCGAAGGCAGACGGGTGTTCTATCGGTTGGTTGAGCCGCTGCTGGCCAACTGGTTGCTGGAGGGTCTGCGCTTCCTCGAAGTGGCCGAGCAGCGTTACGACTCGGTGCGGCTGGCGGTGAGTCAGGCGCGCCAGTCCTGGGCCGGCGCGGCCGCCGTTAACGGCCCGGACAGCAGCGACGAATAGCCTCTCCGGGCGCCACGCCAGTAACGTGGCCAGTG
This sequence comes from Bryobacterales bacterium, assembly GCA_025456495.1. Classification (GTDB taxonomy): domain Bacteria; phylum Acidobacteriota; class Terriglobia; order Bryobacterales; family Bryobacteraceae; genus JACTMJ01. The sequence goes on from JALOKO010000017.1 coordinate 11,852, forward strand.
TCGTAACTTCGCCACTGTCGTAACTTGGCCAGTGCCGCCAAGGGCACGTCCCATCCGAAACGGGCTGAGCCGCACCGCCTACGATTCAGGCCCAGCGTCGGCATCAGCCGCCCGTTGCGGTGAAGGCGTCGATGCGCTGCCGGACCCCTGCATCGCATCGTGGACCCGCTCCCGAAAGCGTCCTTTCATCGACGCCGCCAGCGATACCGTATCCTCACCATACTTTGCCCGCAGCTTGTCGGCCGCCGACAGAGCCTGTTGCAGGCGCTGGTGCCGCTGGTGGTCAAGCAAGGCCAACTGCCCCTCGCTGGCATCCAGTGAGGATGCCTGCACCCCAATCAGCCGCACCTTTGTTCCAGGTTTCCAGTTTTGGCGGAACAGCGCCCGGGCTTCCTGGAAAATCTCCACATCAAGGTTGGTGCGCTGCTCCAGCGTTCTCGCCCGGGTGATGGTGGAAAATCGCTGATCCCGCAGCTTCAATTGGATCGTGCGTGCGTGCAGCCCCAATTCGCGCAGGCGTCGCCCCACCATCTCGGCCATCCGCGCCAGGATCGCTTCCAGCGTTGCGGCGTCAGCGGTGTCCTGGTTGAACGTGTGTTCGTGGCTGACTGACTTGGGGTCTTCGTCGGCGCCGATGGAGCTATCGAACCAGCCCCCGGCGTCCTCGCCACGGGCCTTGCCCCCCAGCGCCATGCCCCACTTGCCGAATCGTCGCCGCAGCAGGTCCTCGTCCACCAGACGCAGGTCACCCACGCGTCGAATTCCCAGTTCCCGTAGCGATTCCTGCATCACTTTGCCTACGCCGGGAATTCTTCCAACCTCCAGCGATGCCAGCGTTGCGGCCTCCTGCCCGGGCAACACCAGAAAAATGCCGTTCGGTTTGGCCAGGTCGCTGGAAATCTTGGCCACCAGGCGTGAGCCAGCCACCCCCACACTGCAGTTCAGACGGGTTTCCTTGCCAATGCGTTCATGCAGCAAATGCGCCGCCCGCAGCGGAGGCCCATACAGCCTGCCAGTGCCGGTCATGTCCAGGTAGGCTTCATCGATGCTGGCCATCTCCAACACCGGGGAGAAGCTTTCCAGAACCGCGCGCACCTTGCGCGAATACTCACTGTAGCGGTCACGATGCCCATCCAGGAAAATGGCGTGCGGACACTTCTGATAGGCGGTCCGCAAAGGCATGGCTGAATGGATGCCATACTTGCGCGCTGCGTAGGAGGCTGCCGACACCACCCCTCGCTCGTCGCCCTTGCCACCCACCACGACCGGCTTGCCCTTCAGCGTTGGGTCAAACAACTCCTCCACCGACACGAAGAAAGCATCCATGTCGACATGGAAGATCACCCGGCGCCAGCCGGATGCCGATGTCCCCCTGCTGCCTGCCTCTGCTTCGCCCATTCCTTACCCGTTCGCCCAGGCTAACCCGTTCGCCCAAGCTAACCCGTTCGCCCAGGCTCACCCGCTTCCGACGATGGAAACCCAATTCCGCATCACCCCTCGCGGGGCATCAACCACGGCGGCAAGGATCAGATGCCTAGCCGTGGCGGATCATCAGCACGTCGCCATCCTGGACAACGTAGTCCCGCCCCTCCAGACGCATCAGGGCAGTTCCCTTGAGGCCACTCCAGCCCTGATGGTCGACGAGGTCCTTCCAGTTGGCCACCTCGGCGCGGATGAACTTTTTCTCCAGGTCGCTATGGATCTCACCGGCGGCGTGTACGGCCTTGCAGTTCACGGGGATGGTCCAGGCCCGCACCTCCGGCTCTCCAGCGGTGAGAAACGACATCCTGCCCAGCAGAGTGTAGGTAGCACTCACCATGCGCTTCAGGCCGTTTTCCTTCAGGCCGTAGCTTTCCATGAATTCGGCGGCCTCCTCGGCGCTCATCTCCGTGAGTTCGGCCTCGATCTTGCCGCAAATCGCGGTCACGCCCGCCTGTTTCCTGCCCGCCACCAGCTTTTCGCGGTACTCTACTTCCAGTTCCGCCAGCCGGGGAGCGTTCTCTTCGCCCACGTTCAGCACGAATAGAATCGGCTTCTGCGACAAAAACATAAAACCGCGGACCAGCTTTTCCCCCTCAGCGTCCACCTCCACCTCGCGTAAGGGCTGGTTGCCTTCCAGTGCGGCCTTGAAGCGCTCCAACACCTCGTATTCTTTGTCCAGCTTCGGGTCCTTGATCTTCTTGCGGTCTTTCTCCAACCGCTCCAGGCGCTTTTCCACCTGCACCAGGTCGCTGAGAATCAGCTCGGCTTCCACATCCTCCAGGTCCCGGATGGGGTCAACGCTTCCCTTTTCATGCGGCACGATATCGCTTTCAAAGACGCGCAGAACATGAGCGAAGGCGTCGGCGAAGCGCAGACTGGCCAGATAGCTGGGTTCCCGCAAGACCTCCTTGGAGATGGAGGGCACATCCAGAAACTCAATCGTGGCGTGCGTCAGTTTCTCTGGCTGGAACACCTCCGCAAGGGCATCCAGGCGCGCGTCCGGCACCTTGGCCACACCAACCCTTACCTCCATGGCGCCCATGCGGCTGGATTCATGCACTCCCGTCAGGATGGTAAACAGCGAGGTCTTGCCCACCATGGGCAACCCGATAATGGCAGTTTTCATATCTTCCTTTGAGGGTAACGCGAAGCACCCGCGCACGCACTCCTCGGATGCTCTAGCGGGGACGGAATGAGAGGTCTAGCCTAGTACCGCCGGAGGATTTCGTTTCGGTAATGGCGCATCGTTCATTTTGGACCGGTTGCAGGTATCATGGGGCTGACTGTGCTTGGAGGTGAAATTGGTGAACGACGTTTGCAAACACGTTTGCACGTGGATGATGGCCCTGGTGCTTGCCACCGTCAGCGTGATGGCGCAGGCTCCAGAGAGCGCGGAGGCCCCTTCCGATTCCATGACGCGTAATTTGTTGTGGATGGTGCCCGTCGCCATTGTGCTGGTCTTCCTCATTCGCCGTCGCCGCAAGAAGCGGGTGAAGGTGGGCGAGGAGTAGCCGCCACCCGCGGTGATTTTTGTCGACAATGCGCTCCACGCAGCAGCGCATGGCTGGCGGTCGCACCAGAGCTTGAACCGGCCCCCTTCACGGGTCCGGCTTCATGCCGGAAACCGGCCCCAACGACACTGTTGCGCTTTCATGACAGCACTGCCTTGTTTTCGTGAAAACAGGTATGATATTGCTGATTGCCACAGGAGGCCAGCTGATGATGTCCCGAATTACCCGCATGCTCCCCGTAGTGTTTGCGTTGATGGTTGCCTTGGCGCCCGCGGCCTTTGGACAGGATGGCGGTTCCGGTGAGGAAAGCAACCCAATGACCCAATACATCTTGGGTGGATTGGCCGTCCTGGTCATCTTCCTCTACATCAAACGCCGTGGCAAGCGGAAGAGTGCGTCGGAATAGCCGCCTGGCGGATGCCTTCCGCAACCTTTTGAACTCCCAGCGCTGATGGCGGTTGCGCATCTTCCACGCCGACGTGGCTGAACCGGCGCATCTCCGGACGCCCGCATCGCGCAACCCCTGCGTGCCATGCGTCTGTTGTCAAGGCATCGGCTCTCAAGTCGCCGGTGCGCGCACGGCTTTCGCTGACGGTAGAATAATGCCATGTCGGAGTCCTCTAGGCGCTCTCTTCCGCAATGGCCTTTCCTGTCCCTGCTGGCGCTCTTGTGCTGGGCTCAACCGGCGTGGCTGCAGGCCCAGTCAGTAGACTTCCTGCGCGATGTCCAGCCTGTACTCACCAGCAAGTGCCTGGGCTGCCATTCCGGGGCGAACGCGCAGGCGGAACTGAAGCTGCACACGCGCGCTGACCTGCTGAAGGGCGGATTGAACGGCGCGGCCATCGTTCCCGGCGACGCCGACAACAGCCTCTTGATGCGCAAGATTCAAGGCCAACAGGGAATGCGGATGCCGCCATCAGGCGCGCCCCTCGCCCCGGAGACCATCTCGCTGATTCGCGATTGGATCAATACCGGCGCCCGCTTCGACGGCGTTCTGGGCACCGTGGATCGGCTGGCTCCCATGCCGCCACGCTCCCCCGCCCTGCCCCCTGGCCCCGAAGCGCATCCGGTGGATCGCTTCCTGAACGCGTCCCTCCGTGAGCGGGGCATTTCCCCTGCGCCACTGGTCCCCGATGCTGCCTTCGCGCGCCGGGTGTACTTTGACCTCATCGGTCTACCTCCCTCTCCGGAACAGGTGCGCCAATTCACACATTCTTCCCACTCGCCAAAGCGCGACAGCCTCGTGGACAGCCTGCTTGCCCAACGGGAAGCCTACGCCGAACACTGGATGAGCTTCTGGAACGACCTGCTTCGGAACGACGAAGGCGTCATTTATCATGGCGCCCGGAAGTCCATCACGCAATGGCTGTACACGGCTTTGGAAAGCAACAAGCCCTATGACGCGATGGTGCGTGAGTTGCTTGACCCTGCGCGCAATCCGCAGGCCGAAGGCTATCTCACCGGGGTCACCTGGCGAGGGGTGGTCAGCGCGTCGCAAACCCCACCCATGCAGGCTTCCCAGAACGCCGCGCAGGTCTTTCTGGGCATGAACCTGAAGTGTGCTGCCTGCCATGACAGCTTTGTCAACCGCTGGAAGTTGGCCGATACCTTCGGCTTGGCCGCCATGTTCGCTGACGAAGATCTGGAACTGGTGCGCTGCGACATCCCCACCGGCAGAAAGGCGCAGGCCCGCTTCCCGGTGGACAACCTGAAGGTAAGTTTTGATGGGACCCTGGCTTCGCGACGTCAGGCTGCCGCTGCCTGGTTCACCCACCCTGACAACGGACGCTTTGCTCGCACGCTGGTGAACCGCTACTGGAAGCTGCTTCTTGGTCGCGGATTGGTGGAGCCCATCGATGACATGGATGCCGAACCCTTCCACCAGGATCTGCTGGACTGGCTGGCTAGCGACTTCGCCGCCCACGGCTTTGACCTGCAGCACCTTCTGCGACGCATCGTCACCTCGGAAGCCTATCAGCGGGCCAGCGTGGAAGCGCCATCAAAGGAATCCCACTCAACGGAATCCCAGCCAAAAGAAGCGCCTTTCATCTTCCGCGGACCGACGCCCCGCCGCTTGAGTGCGGAGCAATTCCAGGACGCCATTTCCACCGTCACCGGCGACTGGCGCGTGAACAACCCCCGTTCCGCCACCTTTGCCCGCTACACCCGGGAATGGAGGCTGAAGAGCGACCCACTCAGCCGCGCGCTAGGAAGGCCCATCCGTGACCAGGTGTTCACGGAACGCAGTCCGGATTCCAGCACCCTGCAGGCGTTGGAGCTCACCAATGGGCCGCTGCTGGCCAAGCGATTGCAAACGGCGGCACGCGCCCTACTGGGTCAGCGACAAGCGGCTCCCGCCAACTTGTTCGATAGCCGGATGATGCGCAACGGGGCCGTGGCGGTGGATGTGGATATCCAGGGCGCCACCGGTCTCTGGCTGTTCGTGGAGGATGTGGATTCCTATGATCCTGACCGCGTGCGGGTGGGTTGGCAGAATGCCCGGCTGCTGGGCAAAGGCGGTTCGCGGCCGCTGGCCAAGCCGGATACCCAGGTTGAGGTAACCGGCAAACCCGGCGGCAAACCTGTTCCGCAGCCAGCCATCCAGGCGCCCCTCGGGCAGTTGCTGCACTTCCCTCTGGATGGTAGCCAGCAACGCTTCCAGGCCTCTGCTGTCATTGACGAGCGCAGCCGGGCCAGCGACATCAGCCCCGCCGTGCGCTTCTTCGTGTTCACGCAAGAGCCTGACCTTACGCGCCTGGTTCGCCTGGAAGGGCAGCCGCCCATCCTGCCCCCGCAGACGACCTGGACCAGCAACGAACTTGCCCGCTATCTGTACGGTCACCTGCTAGGCCGGGCGCCCAGCGCCGCAGAGGAGCAGTTGGCCATTCGCATCCTCGGTGGCGAACGCCCCACTCTGGAGGGCACGGAAGATTTGCTGTGGGCGCTGCTGATGAGTCCGGAGTTCCAGTTCCTTTCGTAAATTCAACCGAACGTATCCTTTGGTAGCGGAAACAGAAAGGCGCCATCGATGACCGAACGTGAACTCAGCCGCCGCCTGCTGGCCCCCCTCAGCCGCAGGGACTACATGCGCCAATCCGCCGCCGCGGCGCTGGCCGCGCTCACCGGCGCCGCGCCGCGCTTGTTGGCCAACCCGTCGGCGGCGAATCCTCAGCCCAAGGCGGACAGCATCATCCTGCTGTGGATGGCGGGCGGCATGGCCCAAACCGAAACCTTCGACCCCAAGCGCTACACCCCCTACCGCGCGGGGCTGGAAAGCCAGCGGGTGCTCAGTACCTTCCCTGCCATTCCCACCAGCGTGGACGGCATTCAGTTCTCGCAAGGACTTGAGGAATTGGCCAAGG
>JALOKO010000318.1 GCA_025456495.1 Bryobacterales bacterium
TGCTTGCTGAGAGGCTTGACGACAATCTCCTGCGTATCGTGGATGCCGTCCACCACCAGTCCGAAGAGCTGGCTGTCGGCCTGCAGCACGACGATGTTGACGATGTCCGCATCCAGGCTTTCCTGCATGGATTGCACGGCGGGCCGGTCTGTGGCGCGCCGACGTTGCGTGGTCTCCGCCATGCCCGCGCCAGGCCGGAACAAGTCCGACAGAAAGGCCAGGGGCAACAGCGACCCGCGCCGCCGGTACACCGGCACGCCATGAATCCGCTCAATCTGCTTGTGGATCTGCTCGCCTTCCAGGCGGATGAGTTCCAGCAGGCTGGCCTGCGGAATCACGTAGCGCTCGCCCAACGTGGTTACCACCAGCCCGGGGATGATCGCCAGGGTCAAGGGAATCTTCAGCCGCACCGTGGCGCCTTCGCCCAAGGTGCTTTGCACATCCACGGTGCCGCCAATCTGCTCAATGTTGGTGCGAACAACATCCATGCCGACGCCGCGGCCGGAGATGTTCGATACCTTTTCCGCGGTGGAGAGCCCCGGAGCGAAGATCAACTGGTATGCCTCGCGGTCACTCATCCGTGCGGCCGCATCCAGCGTCAACAGGCCCCGCTCCACAGCCCGCTGCTTCACCCGGGCTGCGTCAATTCCCTTGCCATCGTCGATGATCTCAATGTTGACGTGGCCTCCTTCATGGAAGGCCCGCAGTTGCAGACGGCCCTGTGGGGCCTTTCCGGCGGCCACCCGCTGCGCCGGCTCTTCAATTCCGTGATCGCAGCTATTGCGCACGATGTGCGTCAGCGGGTCCTTGATCGCCTCAATGATGGTCTTGTCCAGCTCTGTGTCAGCGCCTTCCATTTCCAGATGAATCTGCTTGCCCACCGCGGCGGACAGGTCGCGCACCACGCGCGGCAGCTTGTTCCACACCACCCCAATGGGCTGCATGCGGGTCTTCATGACGCCGTCCTGCAACTCCGTGGTGATCAGGTCAAGCCGCTGCGAAGAGGCCGTTAGCGCCAAGTCCTCAAAGCGCGCCGTAAACTGCAGAATCTGGTTCCTCGCCAGCACGAGTTCCCCCACCAGGTTCATCAGGCCGTCCAGCAGGTTCACATCCACCCGGATGGCGCTATCACTGACGTTCTGGCGGCTGCCGTTCGGGTTGGCGCCACTGGAGCCAGTCGCCTTGGTCTGCGTCGCGGCCACGGCGGTGGCAGGCGCGGCGGCGGCGGGCGCGGCAGGCACGGCGGCAGGCGCGGGCGATGACGGTGTGGGCGAGGCCAATGTTGTCTGCGCTGCTGCTTGCGCGACAGACGGTTGCACGTCCGCCGGGTTGGCGCTGGACGCCGCTACCATCCGCGCTTCCGGGCCAACGGCGTCGGGCGTGGGGTCCGGCTTGCCCGTTATCTCCGGCTTGCCCGTGGGGTCCGGCTTGCCCGTTATCTCCGGCTTGCCCGTGGGGTCCGGCTTGCTCATGACGCCCTGTAATTCCGCGTTGCGCAGTGTTTCCAGCAGTTCGGGATACTCGTTGCCGGTCTCTGTCCCGGTCTGTTCCACCTGCGCCAGTTCGACCCGAATCATGTCCACCGCTTCCAGAATTACGGTGGTCAGCACGTCATCCAGATCTCGTTTCCCGCTGCGCAACTGGCTGAGGATGTTCTCCGCGTGGTGCGCCACGCTTTCCATGGCGGCGAAACCCAGGAATCCGCAGGTACCCTTCAGCGTGTGCATTGTGCGGAACACGCTGCCCAGCAGGTTGTCATCATGCGGAGCACTCTCCAGGGCGACGATGTCCTGGTCCAGTCGGGCGAGGTTCTCGTTGCTTTCCAGCACGAATTCGCGAATGATCTCCAGATCCTGTGCGTCCATCCTCTGGTGACACCGCCTTTCCCCATTCTTCATCGGTTCCGTGAAGTCACTTCTTTAAGGGAACTGGCTGGAAGCACGCCTGACAGCCGCCGTGGGCGCGCATTTCTCAAACCTTTTTCCCGGCTTGGGGAATCCACTAACGGGGCGATGGAAATCCGTTCCGCCCTTCATACACGGGAGAGGGTAGTCTTTGATTGCATCCGGGAATCATCCAGACAGTGACCGTCCAGGGGAAGTCCTGGGGACCGTTCTCATCCTGGGCGCGGGAATGGCAGGGTTGCAGTGCGCGGCCCGATTGACTGATTCCGGCGTGCCGGTGGTGCTGCTGGACAAGGGAAGTCGGGCAGGCGGCCGCATGGCCACCCGCCCGGTTGAGGGCGCCTTGGCCGATTACGGCGCCCAGTATGTAGAGGCGCTCTCCCACGAGTTCCGCCTCCAGTTGAAGCAGTGGCAGTCCGCCGGAATGGCCCGTTTGTGGGGCTTTGGATTTGAGGGGGAGTCCACCCCCTCCGGTCTGGCCCGTTACGCCATTGAGGGGGGCATGAACCGGCTTCCCGCGCATCTGGGCCAGTCCCTCAACATCCGCTTGCGCACCGAAGTGGAGCGCATCGCGTTGGACGGCGATCACTGGCTGGTTTCCCAGACCGACGGCCCTTCGTGGCGCGTGCCTGCCCTGGTGCTCACCTGCCCGGTACCCCAGGCGCTGACACTGATTGACCGGGGCGGCATCCCTCTGGATCGCACCCTCGCCCGAAAGCTGGATACCGTCCTCTACGATCCTTGCTTTACCCTGTTACTGCGCCTTGCCGGCGAGAGCCGTGTCCCATGTCCGGGTGCGCTTGCCCTGGACGGCCAGCCCCTTTATTGGATCGCGGACAACCGCCAGAAGGGCGTTGCGGGTTCTTCCAGTGAGGGCACCGTGCTTACCCTGCACGCAGGCCCGGAGTTTTCCACCAGTCACTTTGACGACGATCGCGACCGCGTCATCCGGCTGATGGAGCATGCAGCCGAACCGTATCTGGGCGCGCCCATCCTGGCCCGACACCTCCACCGCTGGCGTTACTCCCGGGCTCGGACCCCGCTGGTGGAGCGCTTCCTGACGCTTCATGAGTCGCCGTTGTTGCTGCTGGCGGGCGATGCCTGTGGCGGTCGCGACGTGGAATCGGCCGCCCTCAGTGGGATCGCCGCAGCGACTGCTCTGCTGGAGCGGCGGCCACAGTGGGTGAGTCTTGCCTGCTAGCACATCCTCGCTTCCCGCTCACGTGGATTGTCTTGTCGTTGGGGCCGGTCTTGCCGGGCTTGCCTGCGCGCTTCGCCTGCACCAGGCTGGACGGGACTTCCTGCTGGTGGATGCGGCGGAGGCCCCCGGCGGACGCGTCCGTACGGATGCCCACGAAGGCTTTCTGCTGGATCGCGGTTTCCAGGTCCTACTCACCGCGTACCCGGAAGCCCAACGCGTGCTGGATTACCAACAGCTTCACCTGCAGCGCTTCTTTTCCGGCGCCTTTGTCCAGCGCCAGGGCCAACGCCATCTACTGGCCGATCCCTGGCGGCATCCCCTGGCCGCCTCCACTACCCTGCTTTCCCCTCTCTCCACCTGGGGAGATCGCCTTCGCATCGGCCGTCTGCGCGCGCAGGCCGCCGCGTCCGCACAGCCCCCTGCTGATCGCCCCGTCGAGGATATTTCCACGGCCGATTTCCTGCGCCACTACGGATTCAGCCAGAGCTTCCAGCAGGCCTTCCTGCACCCTTTCTTTCGCGGGATCTTCCTGGAGCCGCACCTGCACACCTCGGCCCGCATGTTCCACTTTGTCTTTGGGATGATGGCCCGCGGCGAGACCTCGCTCCCTCTCAGCGGCATGCAGGCCATTCCCCGTCAACTGGCCAACCGCCTGCCGTCGGCGTCCCTGCGCATGAATACCCGCTGCGTGCAGTGGACTTCGGGCGCTGCCACGCTGACTGACGGCGGGGACATAGCGGCCAATCGAACAGCCACGGGAACCGAAGTGCGCTTCCGCCACGGTATCCTGGCGACGGATGCTGCCACGACGGCCCACCTGTTGGGACTGCCCGCGCCGCCCACGCCCCGCGCCACCACCTGCCTGTACTTCGCGGCTCAGCGCAGCCCGCTGGATCGCCCGGCCATCTGCCTGAATGGCGACGGCCGGGGGATTGTCAACCACGTGGCGGTGCCCAGCGACATCAGTCCCCGCTACGCTCCACCGGGCGCCGCTTTGGTGTCGGTCACCCTCATCGGTTCGCCTGCGATAGAGCCCTCAACGCTGGTGGATGCGGTCCGGCGGGAACTCGCGGGTTGGTTTGGGGACGGCGTGCGCGCCTGGAGCCACCTGCGCACGGATCACATTCCCTTCGCCCAGCCCAACCAGGACGCCGGCTGTTTCCAGGCTGCCCGCCTGCCCCGGCACGCCGACGGCACGTGGCTTTGCGGCGACCACCTCACCGACGCGTCCATTGATGGCGCGCTGCGCTCTGGCAGATTCACCGCCGAAGCGATTCTTGACGCCTGACCGGCCGGCGAGGGACCTGACCGCCCGGCCGGCGAAAGGCCTGACCGGCCTGAGGAAGGATTGCCGCATGCGTTCCGCGCTCAGCTTTGTGTATCTCGTCCATCTGGGCGCAACGCTTGCGCTCGTCGGCCTGTGTTGGTTTGTACAGGTGGTCCACTATCCCCTGTTCGCCCAGGTGGGGGAGCAGCACTTTGCCCACTACGAGCAACTGCACGCCCAACGGACCTCTTGGGTGGTGGCCCCGTTGATGCTGGCCGAGCTTGGCTCCGGCCTGCTGCTGCTCGCGCTGGCGCCCTCCGCGCCGCCCGTTCCCGCTGTACCCGATGGCGGTTTCGCGCTCTGGCTTTGGATCGCCATGGGACTGCTGGCCGCCATCTGGATCTCTACCTTCTTCGTCCAGGTCCCCTTGCACGGATTGCTGTCGACGGGCTTCGACGCCGATGTCATCGCCCGCCTGGTTCGCACCAACTGGATCCGCACCCTGCTTTGGACCCTCCGTGGCCTGGTGCTGCTGTGCCTACTGCACCCGCTCTTCCATGCGCCCGTTCCGCCGTCGCCGGCATCCTAACCACTAGCGCGCCGTCTGGCGCAAGGAGTCCATTGCCGTGAACGCTACCCCTGTTGTCTCGTCGGATCCCAGTAGTCTGGATACGCTTCATCACCTGGCCATCGCAGTGGAAGACATTGCCAGCGCAGTGGATTGGTACACGCGCACGTTCGCCTGTCAGGTGCGGTATCAGGACGACACCTGGGCGTTACTACAGTTTGCGAATATCCAGGTGGCGCTGGTGATACCACAGCAGCATCCGCCG
>JALOKO010000319.1 GCA_025456495.1 Bryobacterales bacterium
CGGAGTCCTTGCAGGGCGAAGACCGGAAAGCAGCCCTGACGAAGGCGGCTGACCTGTACGGCAAGTCATTGGAAGCCACCCCCAACGCCCCCGTGTTCAACAACCGTGGCTTGATTCTGGCCAAGTTGGGCGACATGGACGGAGCCAAGGCGGCGCTGGAGCAGGCGGCGAAACTCGATCCGCTCAACGGCGGCATGTACTACTACAACCTGGGCGCGGAACTGGTGAATCGCAACAACACCGACGGAGCGATTGAGGCCTTCAAGCTGGCCACCGCCGCTGACCCGAAGCACGTGAACGCCCACTACCAGTTGGCAATGTCCCTGATTGGCAAGGCCCAAATGGATGACAAAGGCAACGTCATTCCTCCAGACGGCACCATCGAAGCCTTGGAAAAGGTCGTCAGCCTAGCCCCGGGTACGCCCCAGGCGGAACAGGCCAGCGCGATGCTTTCCACGCTAACCAGTTCCGTGGACACCCGGTACACCGCCCCCGGCGCGCAGAAGCCAAAGCCGGCCAAGCGGCGCAACTAGATCATCCCCTGCACACGAGGCGGCTACCGCACGCAGGTGGCCGTCTCGACCACAGGCCCTTAACTCGAAGGGCGTCCCGGATATCCGCGACGCCCTTTCCGTTTCTTTCGCCAGAATTCCATGATCCGGGCCATTCTTTACCTATTGCTGTCCATTTTCCTCATCACCTTCATCCGACTGGTGATCGGGATCGTAATGAAGGGTCTGAACGCCTATCTGAACCCGGTTCCTCCCACCACCGCTTCCAAGGGCGCCCCAACATCGACCGCCACTCCCAAGTCCGGCGTCCTCCGCAAGGATTCCCACTCTGGCGTCTACATCGCCGAAGATTCCGCCATCGTCAAAGTCATCAACGGCCAAACCCACTACTTCGCCAACGAAGAGAACTTCCGCGCCTTTCTCCAGCAGGCTGGCACACGCGGCTAGGCCCCGCCTTCGCCCTTCGCAAGGCAGCTTCTCCGCCGTGTCGTGTTACTGCTAACTGCTGTCGACAGGTTCCCCTGGGCGGATGAAGCCACAAGATCCTATCGATGAACGTCACACTCCAGCAGCTCAACCGTTGGCTGAGTCAGTCATCGGAACACCCGCAGTTGGAGCTCAAGCAAGCCAAAACACAGTTCGACTTCAAGTAGCTGCGTGAGTTCTTTGCAGCAATCGCAAACGAGCGCGGCGGTCATGATCATTCTCGGCGTATCGGACAAACTACCCCGTCGGGTCGTGGGAACTGCTGCGTATCCCAATCTATCTGCTGGGAGCGGCAAACAAGCCACTGGACGGGCTTGGGTTCCGTGTCCACTTCTGGACTCTAGCCCGTGGCGCCAATCGAAGGAGTTATCGACGGCTACCAGTCCCGCAACGAACGCATGGCCAGCCTGATGCGGCGCTTCGGAATCTCTGAAGAACAGAGCAGTGGAATTGACCGGGTGGTCATGATTGCGGAAGCTCTCCCGCTTCCTGCGCCGGACTTTCGCTCCGGGTATGGTCGCACGAACGCAACCATCGCAGGTCCGAGGGGCATTGATTCGATGGATCGCGCGGAGCGGGTACCAGCGTGCTACCAGCACTGCGCTCAGAAATGCTTGATGAACGAGTGGATGACGAGTGAGTTTCTCCGCGAAAGAGACCGGTTCCCGGAAGCCAATAGCGCCATCATTTCCCAAAGGATCGCAACCACGATTGACGCGAATCTGATCACGCTGGACGAGAAGGAAGGCAGTTCCCGAAAATTCGCCCGATACCTCCCTCTTTGGGCCTGACCCTGTCGAAACCACTTGGCGCCAGGAGTGGACGCACTGCCCTAAGGGATTGAATCGAAGGAGCTTTTTTCCATGCGCTTCCCTTGGCCCTCCCCATCCATAGCGGGCCATCCCTACTCCTGCTGCCGCAAACTGGCTTCGCGGGCCGCTTGGAATTCGTCGCCCGGCTGCCAGGTGCTGGTTCCCTCTGCTGCCGCGGCTTCCATTCCCAGGGCAAAGCCGAACTTTGCCAACTGCTCCAAGCCACTGAAATCCCAGCTTTCCTGATATTCATCCGTGGGCTTGTGGTAAGCGTCCGCGCGGTAGGCAGCGTTGATTTCTTTGCCGTAGCTGGCCGGTTTGCCCACGTATTCTTCCCCCGGGTTGATGCTGAATGCAGGGACCCCCGCCTTCGCCATCGAAAAATGGTCGCTGCGGTAGAAATAGCCCTGCTCGGGCGCCGGGTCAGAGTCGATCCGCAGGGAAAAGCGCTGGGCCATGCGCTGCACCAGGGGCCAGAGGCTGGTGCGTTCGGCGCCATTGATGACAACGTTGGCCAGCCGCCCGCCAGGAAGCAAGCCATCGTAGTTTAAGTTGACATAGTTCTTCGCCAGCGGTAGCACAGGATGCGTCGCGTAGTAGGCCGAACCATGCAGCCCGCTTTCCTCGGCCGTCACAAATACGAAGAGAGCACTGCGGCGCGGCTTGCGCTCCAACCCGGCCCAAGCGCGAGCGAGTTCCAGCACGACGGCGCAGCCGGTGGCGTTATCCACGGCACCGTTGAAAATCTTGTCCCCCGTCACTGAGGGGCCAATGCCCAGATGGTCCCAGTGGGCGCTGAAGAGGATGTGCTCGCCGGACGCGGCGGGCAGTGAACCCGGCACTAGCGCTGCCACATTGCGCGTGTCCATCGTGCGCACCTTCGCGGGAAGAGAGCCGCGCACCTTCACTCCCAGCGGAAGCGGCTGGAAGTCGCGCTTCCCCGCCATCGCCATCAACTCGTCTGCCGTCTTGCCCGAAGCAGCCAGCAGGGCCGGGGTGGCGCGGCTGTGCAGCCAGGCCGCTACGGCAAGGCGAGCTTCACCGGGTTGGCGCAGGACCTGCTGTTGCTCTCTGCCCCAGGAGTTCCTCACAACACCCCATTCGTAGCCGGCAGTGTCATCGGTATGCAGGATGATGGCGCCCAGCGCGCCCTGGCGCAGCGCCTCCTCGTACTTGTAGCTCCAGCGGCCGTAGTACATCAGGGCCTTTCCCTTAAACAGCTTCGGGTCGTCGCGGCCAGGCTCGTTGGTGAACAACACCACAATCTTGCCCTTCACGTCTACGTTCTTGTAGTCGTTCCATTGAAACTCGGGGGCTACGATCCCGTGGCCCACAAACACCGCCTCAGCCTCGAAGGTGGTTTCTGCTTGCTGCAGCATGCTGTTGCCCACCCAATCCGCCAGCCAGCGCAACGCAGTGGGCTGTCCATCACGCACCACGGCGAGGGTGGCCGTGTCCTGGGTTTGCACCCCCGCCATCTGAAAGTTCTGGAAGTAGGTGCCGTTGTCCCCTGCGGGCTGCAGGCCCATCAGTTCCAACTGGGTGGCGATATAGTCCGTGGCCAGGTCACCGCCACGCACGCCGACGCCACGCCCCTCCAGCGCATCGCTGGCCAGGAAGCGCGTGTGAGCGGCAATACGTCGGCCTTGGATGGCGTCACTCTGCGCGGAGGCGTGGGTACCCAGAGTGGCGAACACGAAACAGGCAGCGAAAGCGAAGCGAATCAAGCGCATGGGAGTTCCTGGATACGAGTATACGGGCTGAGGACAGGCTTGGGGACTCCGTTCGCCGCGCGGGCTATCCTGAGAATGCATGGTTGCCTGGAAGTTGGTGGTGGAATACGACGGATCACGGTATCACGGATGGCAGGAGCAGAAGAACGCCCCACGTACCGTGCTGGGCGCGCTGCGTCAAGCGGCCGAAGACGCGCTGGGCGTGGCACTGGAAATGCAAGGCGCCGGCCGAACCGACACGGGCGTGCATGCCCTGGGCCAGGTGCTGCATGTGAAGGGGAATCCGCGGGGCGCCTGGTCGGCTGAGGCCTTGCGCGATGCCATCAACCAGCGGCTGGGCCACGACATCGCGGTCCTTTCCGTAGAGGAAGTGCCCCTGCGCTTCCACGCTCGCCATCACGCCGCCGCCCGCAGCTATCTCTACCGTATCTCCTTGCGCAAGAATGCTTTCGCCAAGCGCCATGTGTGGTGGGTGAAGGAAGCCCTGGACGCCCGGGCGATGCAGGCGGCGGTGGCGCTGCTGCCAGGACGCCACGATTTCAGCGCCTTCCGCGCCGATGACCCCTCGCGTCCCGACGACTCGCCCATCGTGGTCGTGGAGTCCGCCAGCCTCTCCCGCCTCGGCGAGGAATGGCAGTTCCGCATCACCGCCTCCCATTTCGTCTGGCGACAGGTACGGCGCATCACCGGAGCCCTCGTCCAGATCGGACTCGGCCACATGACCCTCGAAGACTTCCGCGCCGCACTCTCGGGTGACCTGAGGCAGCAAGCGCGGTTGGCCGCGGCAACAGCCCCAGCCGCAGGTTTGTTTCTGGAAGCAGTCCGGTATCCCGAGGATCTGGATGTCGTCATGAAGCCGGCGCGGAAGCAGACCGCATCCGCGCCACGCCATCGCTCTGGCAACCCACATCCACCGCGTCCCAAAAAGAACAGCCCGCCACGACGGGCGGGCTGAGGGGAACGCGCGGTCAACCCCGCGCTTACTGGTGGATGTTTACCTTGATGGCGCGCGGCTTGGCGATTTCCTTCTTCGGTACGGTCACCGTCAGGACGCCGTCCTTGTAGTCGGCCGCCACATTCTCAGCGTCTGCGTAGTCCGGCAGCGCGAAGGCCCGCACGAAGCTCCCGTAGCTGCGCTCAATGCGGTGATAGCCGCGGTCCTCTTCCTTCTTTTCGAAACGCCGCTCGCCCTTCAGGGTCAGGGTCCCGTTTTCCAGCCGGATGTCCATGTCCTCCAGCTTCATTTCGGGGAGGTCCGCCTTCAGGACCAGGGAGTTTTCGGTCTCGCGAATATCCACCGCCGGCGACCAGGGCCGCGAACTGGTGGGTTCGCTGAAGAAGCGGTTCAGGGTGTCCTCCAGCATCCGGAAAGATGCGACGGGGAGCCCGCTCATTTCAAATGGATCGTATTTGGTGATTGCCATTGTTGATCATCCTCCTCGGCAGTTTACTGCCTACAACTGAATCATATTATCTTAGTGCTATCGTGTCAAGTTCTCTCGCGAAAAAATTTTACCCCCCTTCCACATCCCAGCCTCCGCCTACCCGCCTCATTCTTGCCCCTTCCACCGTCACCCTTTTGCACGCCTGACGTCCTAGCCCTTGAGTGCACACCCCTGGCTCCATTTCTTCTGAGGAAACGCTCTCCACCAGCGTC
>JALOKO010000320.1 GCA_025456495.1 Bryobacterales bacterium
GATGAACCGCCGTAATCTGCTGGCCGCGCTTGCCGCCAGCCCGCTGGCTTCCCATGTCGCCACTGCCCAAACCGACAGCATCACCCGCCGCGTAGGCAAGCCCAAGGAAGCGCTGCTGCTGGACGATTTCCAGCCCAGGAGCATGCTGCACGTCGCGCAATCCACGGTGGAGCGCGCGAAGTTTCCAGTGGTGGATGTCCACACCCATTGGAGCTTTTCCGCCAAAACCCTGGATGGCGCTGGACTACAATTCAGCGCAACCCCCGAGGAATTGCTTGAGGTGATGGACCGCCGGAACATCCGGACGATGATCAACCTCACCGGTGGCTTTGGCAAAGGCTTTCTGGAGAGCCATACGCGCTTCGACAAGCAGCATCCCGGCCGATTCATCACCTTGATTGAACCGCAATGGCACCGCTTCAACGAGGCCAATTACGCGCGGCTGCAGGCTGAGGCCATTGAAGCGGACGCAAGGGCGGGTGCGCGCGGGCTGAAGATCCTGAAGACGCTGGGGCTGTATCTGCGGGATGCGCAGGGCAAGCTGGTGACGGTGGACGACCGTCGTTTTGACCCAACCTGGGAAGCCTGCGCGGCGTTGAATCTGCCGGTGTTCATGCACGTGTCTGATCCTGAAGCCTTCTTCCATACCACTGATCGCTATAACGAGCGCTTTGAAGAGCTGAACAACCATCCCGATTGGAGCTTCCACGGCAAAGATTTTCCCACGCACATGGAACTGATGGAGGCGCGCAATCGCGTGCTTGCCCGCCATCCCAAGACCACCTTCATTCTGCTGCACTGGGGCAATAACGCTGAGAATCAGGCGCTGGTGGGCGAGTGGTTGGACAAGTATCCGAACACCTACGTGGAGATGGGTGCGCGCATTGGCGAACTGGGCCGCGCCCCACGGACGTCGCGCAAGTTCATTGACCGCTACCAGGACCGATGCATGTTCGGCACGGATGCCATTCCCAAGGGCTACAATGTGCCGCAGCAGATCTTTGGCGACGACCTGTACAAGATCTACTTCCGCTTCCTGGAAACAGAGGACGAGTACTTTGACTACGCGCCCGCTGCGGTGCCGCCGCAAGGGCGCTGGAACATCTACGGGCTGGGGCTTCCCGATGACATACTGCGGAAGATTTACCACCAGAACATCGATCGTGTGATGGGGTTGCAGTCATGAGAACGACTTTGGCGTTGGCAATGATGCTGGCTTTGGCGGCGTGCGCGGCATGGGCGCAACAGACCTCGGCCCCCAGCTATACGGTACGCAAGGTATCCCGGGGACCGGTGAATCTGCAGGCCTTCACGGACCGCCCCTGGAGCAATGCGCAGGTAGTGGAATGGGGACCTGACGGGTACAAGACCACCTTCCGCGCGCTGTGGGCAGACCGCGACCTGTGGCTGCGCTTTGACGTGCAGGATCCGGCGCCCTGGCATACCATGACCAAGCGCGACGAGCACCTGTGGGAAGAGGAAGTGGTGGAGCTTTTTATCGACCTGGATGGCACGGGCAAAAACTACGCCGAGTACGAGATCAGCCCCGCCAACGTGCTTTGCGATGTCCGCATGGAGAGTGGCGTGCCTAATGTAAAGAGCATCCTGGAATGGGACCATGCGGGCATTGAATCTGCAGTACGAATGCGTGCGGGCAGCGGAGCTGACCCGGGAGGGTGGACAGCCATTCTGCGGCTTCCGTGGCGGGGCTTTCGAAGCTTGCCCGCGGTGACGGAAGGCCGCGCGAAGACGCCGCCACGGCCTGGGGATGCCTGGCGTTTCAACCTCTACCGCATCGAACGGCCGCATGGGCCGGCAGACCCGAAAAAGGACGCGGTGTTCGCCGCGTGGATTCCCACGGGCACAGCGTCTTTCCATAATCCGGCGGTGTTCCGGCCGCTGATTTTCGCGCCCCAGTAGATGAGGAGGAGGTAGGAGTGGCCCGCCGACACTGGATCGTGCTTTGCCTGCTGGCGTTGCTGCCGGTATGGTTCGCGATGGGGCAGGGGGCCGCGCGCTTCCCGAAGCCGAATCCCGCGGTCGCCTTTGGCGAGATGAAGGTGTACAACGCCAAGGGAAGTCCGGTTCGCACTCCAGTGGAGGATTGGCAAGGCGCTCGCGATCGTGTACAGAACGACTCGGCATGGGCCGCATGGCTGCGTGCGAAGCAGGCAGAGGTTGATGCGTGGGCCGCCGAGCCACGCGACAAAGCCGAGTATGTGGCGGGTTGGTGGCACGACTTCGTGCGAGCGGGGGACGGCGGATTCCTGGAATGGACCCTGGAGCCGCCAATCGAGGCGCCTCCGAAGGTCTTCGGCGGATGGGTATTCGGGCTGCGGTCCCGCAATGGGACCTATATGGTGGAGGCCGCCCGGCTGTGGCGGCTCACCGGGGAACAGCGCTACTTCGAGTGGGCGGCCCGGCAATTGGACTTCTACGCCGCCAATTACGAAGGCTGGCCAGTGCAGACAAGCAAGAGCAAGGCGCGGCTGATGCACCAAAGCCTGGATGACGCCAACATGCTGGTGCGTTTTGTGGAGACGGCGCGATTGCTGGAGGGGGACATCCCCGCGCGGCAGCAGGCAGGATGGCAATCGCGTCGCGCGCGCTGGGTGGATGCGCTGTTCCGTCCCATGACCCTGTTGCTGGATGAGACCTTCCAGCGCGTCCACAACATCGCTTGCTGGCAGCGGTCTGCGATGGCGATGGCCGCCATCTACACGCAGGACGCGGAGCTTTGGTCGCGCGCCGTGGATGGCGAGTTCGGCGTGCGCCGTCAGGTACGGGATGGCATCACCAGTGAGTATTTCTGGTTGGAACAGTCACTGGGCTACAACAGCTATGTGGTTTCGGCGTTTGTGCCGTTGTTTACCCTTGCGGGGCTGCACGGTCGTTTGGATGAACTGCGCGGGGAAGCGGAGGCGGTGCAGAACCTGATGCTGGCTCCCGGGCAGATTCGATTCGATAATGGCAGGCTGCCCACTCCGGCCGATACGACGGGCGCGCCGCGACGATTCCCTGACCTTGCACTGCTGGCCTCCGCCAGTCGGGTTTTCCCGACACGGCTGGGGCTGGAACGGGCCAGGCAAACGCGCGGTTGGGATACGCTGCTGGATCCGATGGCGCAACCGCCCGCAGGCGAGGGGGACACGGCAACGACGGCCAGCAGCCGCAATCTGCCTTCCTCTCGATTCGCCGTGTTGCGCAAGGATGGCTGGCAGGTGTTCTTCCACTATGGACAACTGGACAGATCGCATGCGCAGGCGGAGGCGTTGAACTACGAGGCGCATTTCGGGAATGTGGACGTAACGCACGACGCGGGCACGGTGGGCTATGGCTCACCCTTGCACACTGACTATTACCGTCAGGCCTGGGCGCACAATGCGCCGATGGTGGACGGGCAGGGGCAGCAGGGTTGGCATGAAGGCGAACTGCTGCACTTCGATGCGCCGCAGGCGGTCGTCCGCGCACGGCAACCGCGGTATCAAGCGCACACGCAGGTAACGCGGACCCTGTCCATCGCCGAAGGCAGGCTGTTGGAGCAGACACGCATCACCACCACCGATGGCAATTCTCACCGGCTGGGCCTTGTCCTGAACCTGCAGGGGAAGGCCACGATTCCCGCCACGGCGACGCCGCTGCAATCCGACCTCTTTCCCTCCTGGAGCCATGCCAGCCAGTGGACTGAGCGCGACGTGGCCGAGGTGCTTGCCGTCTTCAGCGGCCGTCGTTTCCGGATTCGGGTGGAAGGCAACGGCGCGATGCGGATGGTACACGCCACCACCCCGGATGCGCCGCCCAACTCCCGCGAGGCGCTGTACGTGGAAGTGGAAGGCCGGGAAGCTGAGTTTCGTGTAACGTGGATTCCCGAGTAAGCAGAACAGCTCCGCGGCCGACAGCAACCACCAAGGGAGCGGCAACTTCGAGAGGAGCCCAACGACCTGGGCTGTCCTGCCCTGGTGAGGGCGGAGGGCCTCCAGCTTACGCGCTGCCCTTGCTGCCGAAGAAGGCCTTCAACAGGGGCGGCGTGACCACGGTGGTAACCATCACCATCACCACCATCGCGGACACCAACTGCGCACCCAGGACGGCTTGGCCGTTCACCATCAAACCAGCGCCGATTCCGGTGAAGATCAGCCCCACCTCGCCGCGTGGAATCATCCCGATGCCTACCACCAGCCGGTTCACTCCTTTTTCCAGCACGCCAAGCGAGCACACTTGCTTGCCAAGGATCGCAACTACGGTGATGGCCCCCGCCAGCGCCAACACGCTGAGTGAGCCAAAGACGCTGAGGTCAACCTTCAAACCCATCACGACAAAGAAGACCGGCACCACAATGGACGAGATGGGGCGCAGCAGGTGCTCGATGCTTGCCTCACCGCGCTCAGCGAAGGGACGATAGTCATATTCTTCCAGCACCAAGCCCGCGGCGAACGCACCCACGATGGGAGCAAGACCGATGAGACCGGCCAGCCCCGCCCACAGGAAGCAGTGGCTAAGCGCGATGGCCAAGGGCATGCCCGCCACCTTGAAGCGTTTGCCCAGGCCGACCATCACGTGCGCATGGAAGCGTTGCCCCACGTAAACCGCAAGGGCCAGGAAGGCGACCGCCTTGGCGACGATGATTCCGGCGTCGGTGAGGTTCACTTCGGCTGAGCCGGTCTTGCTGAGCGAGACGATGACGCCGGAGACCACCGCCAGGATGATCAATCCCAGCACGTCGTCCACCACTGCGGCGCCCAGGATAATCCGCGCCTCCTTGGTGTCCATACGCCGCAGATCTTTCAGTACCCGGGCCGTGATGCCCACGCTGGTGGCGGCCAGAGTGGCGCCGACAAAGGTGTGGACGTACCAGGCAAGATCCGGCATCAGCAGGCTGGAGACGCCGTAGCCCAGGGCCATCGGCGCGACGACACCCAGAATTGCCACAAGCAGCGCTGAGAAACCCACGGCCATCAGCTCCTGGAGATGGCTCTCCAGGCCGACTTCGAACAGCAAGATGATGACGCCGATTTCAGCCGCAATCGCGAGCGCGTCGGAGTGCTTTAAGGGTTCCAGAATCCCGATGCCCACCAGCGTGAGGTTGCCCAGCACAATGCCGACAACCAGTTCCCCAAGGACGGCGGGCTGGTTGAGCCTCTCAAACACCTCGCCGCCCACTTTGGCGCCGACGATCACCACCACCAGGCTCAAGA
>JALOKO010000321.1 GCA_025456495.1 Bryobacterales bacterium
ATGCTGGAAAACCATGGTGCAACGGCAAGCGATCATTCCATCTGGCTGGCGACAGTGGCGCGCTACGCTTCGCCCGAAGCCGCTCCACGCATTCGAGAGATCTTTGAGCAGCGAGAACCCGCCTGTCAGGAGGCACTGGTTGGTTATTTTGTCCGTGCGGATCCGGACTACGCTGCCTCCATCCTGGGTGGCAACTGGAACATGCGCAGTGTTCCGCCACCCTGCCACTTTCAGTACCTGCAAAACGCCGCCAACTACGGCATGGGGCCGGTGCTGGAAAAG
Organism: Bryobacterales bacterium; assembly: GCA_025456495.1. Lineage (GTDB taxonomy): Bacteria > Acidobacteriota > Terriglobia > Bryobacterales > Bryobacteraceae > JACTMJ01. The sequence continues at coordinate 283 of JALOKO010000321.1, forward strand.
TTCCTCACGGCCTATCTGTTCCACAGCCACGTGCCGCTAAAGCAGGCGGCGGCGATGTCTCTGCAGCGGCATGGCAGTCCGGCCGCGCAGGAAGCGCTCTTTGCGGCAATGCGCCATTTCCACAACTACTGGAAAGGCCGCGAGGACGAACTGCAACAGAACAGTGAGGGAACATCTTTCCAGCATGTTTTGGTGCACTCGTTAACGGGCGCAAGCCATTGGACCCTGCCCGCACAACGCATCCAAGCCCTACGTGACCTCTGCATCGGCGCACAATGTCAACAGCATACCGGTCACCTGATTCAAACGTGGCAGCAACCGTTGAACGTGAACGCCATTCAGTCCCAAGGTGGCTTTCGCGGCACTCTGGCGCAATACAGCTTCAACTCTCGCGAACAAATGCGTACGCGCATCCGGCAACTGCCCGCGGGAACTCATATTCGGGTATCGGTTGCGGGCGCAGACGCGGAAGCCCTGCGTGCTGTCATCCTCGGCGAAGCCGCCACCGCGGGACTGGTGGTGGACTAGGCCAACTGCCCCGCGCTATTTCGCTGTCTCTTACGGCATCCGTAGCGTACCGGTGAGTTCGCTCACGTGCGCCAGGCCTTGCTTGCGGCAGAAGGCGCCTAGTTCGCTGGCGATGCGCGTGGGGGCGGTGGGGTCCCAGAAGGTGGCTGTGCCCACTTCCACGGCGGTGGCGCCTGCAATCAGGAACTCGGCGGCGTCTTCCCCCGTGGCGATGCCGCCCAGGCCCACCACCGGAATCTGCACCGCCTTCCAGGCTTCATGCACCATGCGCAGGGCAATGGGCTTGATGGCCGGGCCGGAGACGCCGCCGAAGCCCGCGCCGATGCGGGGCCTCCGCGTGCGCGCGTCGATGGCCAGGCCAATCACGGTGTTGATAAGCGAGATGGCGTCGGCCCCGTGCTCTTCGGCGGCCTTGGCCATGGGGGTGATGCTGGCCACGTTCGGCGACAGCTTCACCATCACCGGCCGTTTGGCCACGGCGCGCACGGCGGCCACCACTTCGCCCAGCATGCAGGGGTCGGCTCCAAAGGCGATCCCGCCCTTCTTGGTGTTGGGGCAACTCACGTTCAACTCGTAGCCCGCCAGACCTTCGGCGTCTTCCAGCATCCGCACCACTTCCACGTAGTCCTCCATCTGGTAGCCGAAGACATTGGCGAGGATGGGGGCCTGGACATCGCGCAGCTTGGGGAGCTTTTCCGCCACGAAGGCGCGGACGCCCACGTTCTGCAGGCCCACGGAGTTCATCATGCCGCCCTCGGTTTCCCATAGGCGCGGTTCCGGATTTCCCGCGATAGCCTCCCGCGAAAGCCCCTTCACGATGATGCCGCCCAGCGCATTCAGGTCCAGCAGCGAGGCGAATTCCACCCCATAGCCAAAGGTGCCTGATGCCGCCAGAACCGGATTCCGCAGGGGGACTCCACACAGATTCACGGCCAGCGGATTCGCGCTCATCGGGGACCACCGGGATGCACGGCGCTGGAGCGTTGGGAGACGAACAATCGCATGAATCAGGTTCGCGCGCGGAATCGGCGCGGCTACTCAAATGATATACTGCAGGCATTGGAAGCGATAGAGCAGCGCCCTGGGCATGCGGGCCGATATGGGTGCCTGTGGCTCCTCGCGATTCCCGTTTCCCGTTCGCGAAGGCACGGCATTGCAATGGCCGCGGTCAAGTGTAACGGGCCAGCGTACCCATCAGACTCCAACCGCTTAGGAACGTACCGTGAAGATTTTCGTTGATACTGCCAACCTTGATGAATTGCGCACCGCCGCCGCCTGGGGCATTGTGGACGGTGTCACCACCAACCCCTCGTTGATTGCCAAGGAAGGCAATCCGATTGAGGACCAGATTGCGAAGATCTGCGAGATCGTCGATGGCGACATCAGCGCCGAAGTGGTGGCCACCGAAGCCAAGGCCATGATTGAGGAGGGCCGCAAACTGGCCGCCATCCATCCCAATGTGGTGGTGAAGCTGCCCCTGACGCGTGATGGCATCCAGGCCACCAGCGTGTTGAGCAAGGAAGACATCCGGGTAAACGTCACGCTGTGCTTCACGGCCAACCAGGCCATGCTGGCCGCCAAGGCAGGCGCCTACATCATCAGCCCCTTCGTGGGACGGCTGGATGACCTGGGCATGACCGGCATGGACCTGATTGAGGAAATCGTCACCATCTACGACAACTACGATTACCCCACGCAGGTGCTGGCCGCCAGCCTGCGCTCGCCGCTGCACGTGAAGGAAGCCGCACTGGTGGGTTCGCACATCGGCACCATGCCCTTTAAGGTGATTGACTCCCTCTTCAACCACCCGCTTACCGACAGCGGCCTGGAGCGCTTCCTGAAGGATTACGAGAAGGTCTTTTCGGCGCAGAAGGCTGGCTAAGCCTTCGCCCTCCAGGACACCAGGGTCGCCCAACGCCGTGGACACCACATCCCTTGTGCTGATTGGCGCGGCTGGCTTAGCGCTGGCCGGAACCAGCGCCGCACTGCTGTTTCGTCGTTCGCCCGATGCCGCCGCGCGTGAGCAACGCCGCTTGCAACGATTGCTCGAGTCCGGGCGTCTTACCCTGGGTCACCTGGATGAAGTGCGGGGCGCTCTGGTCTTCTACAGCTACGAGGTAGGTGGTGCGACGTATACCGCCGCGCAGGACCTGGTCTACTTCCCTCAACTGAACCTGGAAGAATTCCGGTCACTTAGTGGCCCCGTCAACATCCGATACGACAGGGCTAACCCGCCGAACTCCATGGTGCACTGCAGTTCCTGGAGCGGCCTCGGCCTGAAGGCCCAACCGACACCTGACTACGATTCCAGTTTGAGGAGACTACCCCAATGATTTCTTGGAAGAATTTCGGCAAGGCCGGCAAGGCCCTGACGGCCCTGGCGGTGCTGGGCGCTGTGTTTGGCGTGGGCACGATGGTTGGCGCCGCCAACCTGCAGAAGCCCAAGAGCGTGGTGCACGTCATCACCTTTGCCTGGGCGGCAGGCATTACCCCCGCGAAGAAGGCGGAAGTGATGGCGGCGACGGAGAAGATGGCTCGTGACACCCCCGGCCTCACCCGCCTCTGGACCAAGGGCATCAAGGTGCAGGGTCCGAAGCCAGAGTACGCCAACAACGCCATTGTGATGGAGTTCGAAAGCATGGACGCGTTCAACAAATACGCGGGCAGCCCGGCCCACAAGGCCTGGTATGAAGTGTGGATTCCGGCCCGCGCCGAAAGCCGCACCCACGACATCACCAACGACTAAGCCACGCTGCAAATCCGCAATGCCCATGGTCGCCCTCAAGTGGCCATGGGCATTGTTGCGTGTGGTCGCGAAGGCCCACGCCAATCGCCTCACTCACGGGATTCAAAGCGAGCGGGTTGCAGGTGTGCGGGCAACTTGCCCGCATCGCAACCGACGCGCTGCGATTGGAAACGGCCGCGATACCCGAACAGTCTGCCCCAGATTCCATTTGTCACGGTGACCGTAATCCGAAAGCACTGCGCCTGGTCGTCATACCATTCGCGTACGTCGGCAATGCCAGAGAAGAACTGCGGGAAGCGGAAGCCCAGCAGCCCTTCGTAGAATCGTTGCTCGGCGGAGCGTAATCGCATGCCGCCTTCGGCATCCACGCTGAGTTCCAGATCAACGGCAAGGTGCTGGTGGGTCCCCAGATAATCCACAATGCAGCCGCGCTGTTGGCTGTAGATCATGTAGGCATCGAAGCGGCGCGCGCGGCGCGTTTCGAAGGTGCGCACCCAGGTGACAGTCTCGCGCCCCATGGGATCAACGAAGGCATAGTTCTCAATCCGGAACGGGATATTGCGCCCGTACTCCGGGAACATGATGCGGCGCCACGTGCCCACGTAGAGGAAGGGCAGCGTGTAGGGCGCGCCGTGCAATACCTCCTCCATCACTCCCTTACCCACAAGTCCGTATGGCGCCGTACTATCGAAGCCAAAGCGTTCCTGAATGCGGGGATGCAGCTTTGCAAAGTCACTTCCCATGGCGTGCTGGTAGATGGAGTTCATGTTCCAGGATGCTCCTCTCCATTGTGCGTGATTGCGCTTTGAGGCGGCATTCGCAGGCAGCGGGAAGCAAACGGCGCTAAGGGATGCGCAAGGATGCCGACCAACGCCAAGGCGATCACCGCCGCATTCAGCGTTACGGGATTGAACGCAGCCACCAGATACTGGGGGGCATTGACGGCTACGGAAAGCAAGGCTGCCACCATCGCGGCGATGTTCCACCAGAAGAACCCTCGCCAGCGCCATGTCAACACAGCGAGAGCGGCAATCATCAATTCCACCACGCCTACCAGGGGCAGCCATGTGATGGATAACCCGGAGGCGTTCAGCAGATACACCTCGTCGGGGTGCTGCGCCCACAGCTTGGGTGCCGCCCCTTGCCATAGCCAAATGAAGGCGATGCCCAACCGCGCGACGGCGTGCAGCAATGCGGCGCGACGGGTTGCCGATGGGGGCAATCCGCGCTCCAGCCACAGCCGCATGGAATCAAAGCTCCAGGCCGTGGCCCATCCTATCAGCGGGCGAAACGCGAAGCGGTCAATCAGCCTACCCACCAGGCCGAAGCGGGTTTCGTAGTCGTACCAGGTGAAGAACCGGGTACTTGGCAGATTCTCGCTGTCCGCGTTCTGGGGAACATACTTCCAGTAGCCGGATCCTTCCGCGATGAGTGACTTACGGTCTGCTGACCAGAAGCGCAACGCGGAGGACCGGGCGCCACCGGGAAGATCCCGCTCGCCCGTGCTTTCACCCCGACCCTCGATGCGCAATCCAAATCCGATGCGTGTGGAGTAAACGAACTGTTGGGGCTGCGTTGCATCTGGCCGGGGCAGGTAGCGGATGTGATGGAA
>JALOKO010000322.1 GCA_025456495.1 Bryobacterales bacterium
AAGGAGGTATCAACGCGTTACGGTTAAAATCCAGCCGCGTGCCGTTTGAACCCCTGAACGAATAGCGGATCGCGTCTCCGTAGAGCGGCAAGCTACAGCAGATCCAACATCCAAGAACAAGCAGAACCACCCGAGCCATCATTCCATTTCCCCTTTCCATTCCCCAATTCGGTGTCGAAGCGTGAGCGTCGCGCCCCCGTTGACCTTCCGTCGCCTGGAGTGGCGTGGTTGGATACACAGAAGCCCGACCCCGCCCAGCAGCAACGTGGCGAGTTCGGGCACCGGATCCGGCTGAGATCCCGGGCGAGGACGGCACGCGACGTCGGCGGATGCGCTTCGTACCCGCATCCTTGCCGGGACCGAAGTGAGTGACGCACCAACCCGTGGAGCCATGTCGTTGATTGTGCGGAACCAACGCACGGCCGGTCGACGTGAAACGGGGTTAGCTGGGGGTAATCTGGCCTATCTGCCTTTTTTTCATCACGTTACGGACACCCGCCGCCAGGTGATCATGCTGGGGTTAGATCGGGTTTCGGCAAGGACATGGGGCGACGGACCGAATCGTACCGGTCGAGTGAGTCCGCCGCCAGCGGATGGAGTCGGCCACACGACAGCGCCCGCGCGGACGCTTGAGCGGGAAAACTGCGGTTCAGCCGGGAAGTCGCACGTGGATCCGGCGGAGGCGGCCGTTGCGGCGGAGGCGTCTGTTGCGGCACAGGCTTCTGTTGCGGCCGCGGGGCACGGCTCAGGATTTGCGCACGTGGTGTGGGCATGCTTGCGGGAGACTGATAGAATCCTCGGAAGCTGGCGGTTCACCTCCGCCGGAAGGGGAGGGTATCCATGCAACGACGGCAATTCCTGGCGACCATGGGCGGCGCGGCGGTGGCCCCGGCCATTGTTCGCGGTCAAACGCGCAGGCCCAACCTCATCTTTATGCTCTCTGACGACATGGGCTATGCGGACCTTGGCTGCTATGGCGCGCGCGATATCCGCACGCCGCATCTGGACGGCATGGCCGCCCACGGAGTCCGCTTCAGCGATTGCTACTCGAATGGCGCCGTGTGTACGCCCACCCGCGTGGCCTTCCTTACGGGCCGTTACCAACAGCGCTTCGGCAAGGCCCTGGAATGGGCGCTGGTGCCCGCCAACAATGATGTCACCGGCCTTCATCCCCGCCATAGCGTGCTGCCTTCCCTGTTGAAGCCGCTGGGCTACCGCGCCGCACTGGTGGGCAAGTGGCACGTCGGCTCCCTGCCCCCGTACCGCCCGAAACAGCATGGCTTCGACGAGAGCTTCGGGATTTTTCGCGGCAACGCCGACATGTACAGCCATCAATACCGCGACGACAGCAACGACCTGTTCCTGGACGACCAGCCCGCCCGCCGGGAAGGCTACCTTACGGAACTGCTGGCTGAGCGTGCCGTGGACTTTATCCAGCGGCAAGGCAACGATCCCTTCTTTCTTTACCTGCCCTTCAACGCGGTGCATTGGCCGTTTCAGGAACCGGACCGGCCAGACCAGCAGCGCAATGCGCAAACCTGGACCGATGGAGACCGCCAGATCTACCGTCGCATGACCGAGAGCATGGACGCCGCCGTTGGCGCGGTGCTGGATGCCCTGCGCCGCAAGGGCTTGGACGACAACACGCTGGCCGTCTTCACCAACGACAATGGCGGCGAGCGGCTCTCAGACAACCGGCCTTTCTTCCACTCCAAGGCGACCCTCTACGAAGGGGGCATCCGCGTGCCCGCCATCGCGCGATGGCCCGGGCAGATTCCCGCTGGCAGCCATACCGAACAAGTGGCCGCAACCTTCGATTTCACGGCCACCTTTCTGGCTGCGGCAGGCGCATCGATCCCCACGGACGAGCGCCGTCCGGATGGCATCAACCTGCTGCCGACCTTGCGTGGTGAGGCGCCCCCGGCGGAACGAACCCTCTGCTGGCGCATTGAAAACTCCAATCGCCGCCAGGCCGCGGTGCGCAAGGGGAACTGGAAATGGATTCGTGAGCCAGCAGGCAACCACGAAATGCTGATTGACCTCAGCAGGGACCCCGGCGAGCGGGAAAACCTGAGCTACCAACACCCCGACAAGCTGGCCGAATTACGCGCAATCTACGAGCGCTGGCACCAGGAAGTGAATGGACAGGCAAAAGGAGAAGGAGAAGCGGCGAACCGGAGCGTGGTGTAATCCAGGCGGGCCGGCAGGTTGGGCCAAGACCGCTGCCGCTGCCAACGCCAACGGCACCGCCACAGCAAACGCCACAGCCACCGCCACCGGCGGGGCGGCCTGTTTCCTAGAAGGCGAACTGCTGCAGCGGCGAGGACGCCTGCCCTTGCAACCAGACGGGGATCGCCTGCAACACGGCGGCGCCCCAACCAGCGGCGCCCGGTGCGGGGGCGACGCGCGCATGGGGCAGCATCCGCCGCAGTTTATCCAAGCGGGGGGAGGGCATCCACACCGGCCATTCCGCCTGCTCCAATAACGGCAGGTCGTTGGGACTATCGCCCAACGCGGCCACCGTCACGGGGACCCCGCAAGCCAGATACGCCCGGCGCACGGCGCGCAACGCCGCGCCCTTGTCGTTGTTGCCCAGAATGTGCCAGAAGCGCCCGCCCTGGGTGGTGCGGAAACCACGACGGCGGATGGCGGCCTCGAGCGCCGCCGGATCGCCAGATTCCAGCAGGAAAGGTTCATCGAACTCCCGCTGCCGGGCCAATCGCGCCGTATCGGGGCCGAATCCGCACCATGCAGCCACTTGCTCATCGGTGGCGTCCGCAAAGCCGCGCACGGCGCACCCGGTTTCGCTGGCCGCATCGTGCAGGGCGGTCACCAACTGGTGGTACGGCGCCCCTAAATCCAGACGCAATTCCTGGTCCCGCCGCGGCAGATCCGCCGCCAGGTTGCCGAACGAGGACGCGGGAAAATACGCTCCGCCGCCGTTTTCCACGATGTAGGGGTGCTGGTTTCCCATGTCCCGCCGTAAGATTCGTACCTCGGCCGCCGTCTTACTGGTACAGAGGATCACGGGAATACCCCGATCCTTGAGGGTTTCCAGGGCTTCACGCGCAGCCTCCCAGCGATAATCGCTATGGTTAAGCAACGTGCCATCGAGATCTGTTACAACAATCCACATCCAGGTTTGGCTAAAGGGTTAGGACCCAAGGGAAAACGAAATTGTGCCGCATCTCATCATGGACTCGCCGCACCAGGTACGGGAAACATCTACCCTACAGGCATTCTGGATGAACCCCACGGCGGATTCCGTCGTCCATACACAGTGTGGCATAGGACGATCATGAGACCTCATTCCCCATTCCTGACGGGTTGTTTGCTGTTGGCGCTGTTGGCTGCCGTCGGGACCGCGCTTCCGGCGCAGTCCCCTGGATTCACCCGCGCCAGCGCCGCGCCCACTGCGCCCTCCACTCCTGGCATGAGCGTGGAAGAGATCATGGACCGCTCTCTGGAATCCAGTGAGCGCAACATGCGCATCGCCGAGGACTACGCCTGGCGCGAAACGCGCGTTTTCCGCCGCCTGGACAAACATGGCGCCGTCAAGGACCAGGACAGCAAGACCTACGACGTCACCATGATTGAAGGGAAGGAATACGAGCGATTGGTGATGGAAGATGGCGAGCCACTGCCGCCTGAGAAAGAGCGCAAGGAACAGGAAAAGCTCGATAAGGAAGTGGCCAAGCTACAGAACGAATCGGCCTCGGACCGGGCAAAGCGCTTGAAAAAGGACCGCCAGGAGAAGGAAGAGCGCGAGGAAATGTTCCGCGCCATTCCCAAAGCCTTCGACATTCGCTTTGAGGGCGAAGAGCAGGTGGAGGGCCGGCCGGCCTGGATTCTACACGCAACCCCCCGCAAAGGCTACAAGCCCACCAGCCGCCAAACTAACTGGCTCACCAAGATGGGCGGCCGCATTTGGGTGGACAAGCAATCCTTCATCTGGCTGAAGGCGGAGGTGGAAACCCTGGAAACGCTCAGCTTTGGCTTGGTGCTGGCGCGCGTGGGCAAAGGGTCAACGATGCAGTTTGAGCAACAGCTGGTGAATGGGGAAGTGTGGGTGCCGCGCCGCACGGAGGTCCACTTCGACGCCAGACTCGGACTGGTGGCCAAGCTGCGCGGCGTCGCTGAAGTGATGTACTCCAATTACCAGAAGTTCAGCGCCGATTCGACGATCGTTTCCACTGAGATCGCTGACAGCAGCCAGTAATCGAACCGGGATGGGCCGGTAATCGAACCGGGATCGGCCAGTAATCGAACCGGGATCGGCCGGTAATCGAACCGGGAGCAGCCATCGCTACCAGCCGACAGGCTGCCCGGGCCGGGCCGCCTGTCGCTACATGCGCGGCGGAGTGGTGATGACAATCGCCGTATTCTTCCCGTCGCCGCTGCCGCGATAGCAATGAGGTTCGCTGGGGTCGAAGTACACACTGTCGCCCTCTTCCAGCACATAGCGCTCATCGCTGAACTCAATCACCACTGACCCGCTGGTGACATGCAGAAACTCTGCTCCGGCGTGGAAATGGTAGCTGGGCTGTGCATGCGGGCCGCGCACTGGAAATTCGGCCACATAGGCCTGGATACTCTTTTCCTGCGTGGAAAAGGCCAGGCATTCGAAGAAATAACTGGGGTCGGGATGGTCAGGCCGCTCAGGGAAACGAATCCGGTCTTCCTTCCGCACCAGGGACAGCAGGCGGCTCTTTTTGCGGTCGCCGAAGAAGTAGTCCAACCCTACGTCGAACACCATCGCGACGCGCGCCAAGGTGGGCAAAGTGGGAATCAGCTTGCCATTCTCCAGTTGAGACAGCATAGAGGCGGACAACCCCGAGTGCTTGCCCATGTCCACCAGGCTGATCTTCTTGCGCATCCGCAACTGACGGATCTTCTCGCCTAGTTCGTAGGGATTCAGGTAGCGCCGAATCGTCTCTTCGCCACTTTCACTACGCTCGAAAGAGACTTTTGCTTCACTGAAATCTACTGCCATCACTTTCTGTCTCCTAAAAATTATTTTAAGCGATACTGGAAAACATTGCAAGACGCTGGTACACTCAAGGTAGGCCAAGAGCAGAAAGTGGGTACCGAATCATGACGAGCACGAAGTTCCGACACGCCGCTCTCGCAGACCTGGAAGACGTCCAGCTAGTAGA
>JALOKO010000018.1 GCA_025456495.1 Bryobacterales bacterium
CCAACTGCGTGGCATCACCAAACAATTGGTGAAGTACGAGCGCAACGACGGCACCCAGCTTTCGTTCACCCTCTATCTGCCGCCGGGCTACAAGCCCGGAACCCGCCTCCCCGCAGTGGTCTGGGCCTATCCGATGGAGTACACCGACGCCGCCACCGCCGGGCAGGTGTCCGGATCTGAGCATCGCTTCACCACCATCCGTGGCTACTCGCACCTGTTCTTCCTGCTGGCAGGCTACGCCGTGCTGGACGATACGGCCATGCCCGTAGTGGGTCCCCCTGAGACGGCCAACGATACCTTCGTCAAACAGATTGTCTCCAGCGCCGAGGCTGCCATCCAGAAGGCGGCGGACATGGGCGTTATTGATCCGAACCGGGTGGCTGTAGGCGGGCACAGCTACGGAGCCTTCATGACCGCCAACCTGATGGCGCACAGTCGTCTGTTCCGCGCCGGCATTGCGCGCAGCGGCGCCTATAATCGCACCCTTACGCCCTTCGGGTTCCAGTCGGAGCGTCGTACCTTTTGGGAAGCGCCACAGATCTACAACACCCTGTCGCCCTTCATGGTCGCCCACCAGATCAAGGATCCCATCCTGTTGATCCACGGCGAGGCAGACAACAACGCCGGCACTTTTCCCGTGCAGAGTGAGCGGATGTACCAGGCCGTGCGCGGCAACGGTGGTGTCGTCCGGCTGGTGATGCTGCCGCATGAGTCGCATGGCTACCGGGCGCTAGAGAGCATCGAACACGTCCTGTGGGAATCCATCCAGTGGCTGGATACCTACGTCAAGCACGCGCCTCCCCGGGATGCCACCCCGTCCGCGCAGTAACCCTGTTTCGTGTAAAGTGAATGTCCAGCAGCGAGGGATTGCCATGCCGATTGAATTGAACGTAAGCCAGTGTCTGCCTCAGGATGTCGACGACGCCATCCTCATTGGCCGTGTCTGGGACCCCGCGGTGGGAGGCCCTACCCCGGTCATGCTGCGCGATGGCAAGCTGTACGATACAACCCCGCTCTCGGCCACGGTGAGCGAGCTGTTGAACGGCCTGCCCCATCCAGTCTCTGCGCTCCGTTTCGCTGAGGACTTGCCGCTGGTGGGCGCCATCGAAGACGTGCTTGCCAACAGCGACCATTCCCGCCGCGACGAAACCAAGCCCTGGCTGATTGCGCCTTGTGACTTGCAGGTGGTGAAAGCCGGTGGCGTCACCTTCATCGCCAGCCTGCTGGAGCGCGTAATTGAGGAGCGCGCGCTGGGCGACATCAGCAAGGCCGAGCAACTGCGTGAAAGCATCAACAGCGCCCTCGGTGGCGATCTGAAGAACATCGTTCCAGGCAGCGTCGAAGCGGCCCACCTGAAGCAATTGCTGATTGAGCGCGGCATCTGGAGCCAGTACCTGGAAGTGGCCATCGGGCCAGATTCAGAGGTCTTCACCAAGACAGCCTGTCTGCACGCGGTGGGTGTGGGCGCTGAGGTGGGCATCTATTCCAAGAGCACCTGGAACAACCCTGAACCGGAGGTGGTGTTGGCCGTCAATGCCCGCGGCCAAGTGGTGGGCGCAGCTCTGGGTAACGACGTGAACCTGCGCGATTTCGAAGGACGCAGCGCCCTGCTGCTCAGCAAGGCCAAGGACAACAACGCCTCCTGCGCGCTGGGTCCCTTCATCCGTCTCTTCGACGAACGCTTCACCTTCGACACCGTGCGCCAGTTGGAAATCCGCATGGAAGTGGAGGGTGAAGACGCCTTCCACATGGAAGCTGTCAGCGCGATGAGCATGATCAGCCGCGACCCTCAGATCATCGTCGACCAGACCATCGGCAAGCACCACCAATACCCGGATGGCTTCGTGCTTTTCCTGGGCACGATGTTCGCGCCCGTCGTCGATCGCGACGAGAAGGGCAAGGGCTTCACGCACAAGGTGGGCGACGTGGTCCGCATCAGCTCACCCGCATTGGGGACGCTGGTGAATCGCGTCAACCACAGCGAAGCCATCGCCCCCTGGACCTTCGGCCTTTCCGCCTTTATGCACAACCTCGCCAAGCGCGGCCTGCTGGGTCGATAGCGTAAGCGTCTAGCGCCCCTTGCTATCGAAAACCTGAAAGCCGCTCAACCGAATGGGGCCAATCGCATCTTCGATGATTAGCACAAGCCCGCGGGCGGTGACGGGCTCAATGGCGTGAATCCGCTTGTGCCCAATGGTGGTGCCGCGGGCAATCTCGCGCCATTGCGCCTGGGAATCGCTGCCGACATTCGCACGAACCGAGTGCGCGGCAATTGTCTGGCCATCGCCAAGCCACTCCATCAGTTGGATGCGGTCAAAACGTACCGGTTCACGAAGCTGGATGACCAGGTCCATCCCGCGGTCCGTCGGGGGCGGCGCCATGTGTGTGTGCGGTCGGCCGTCCAGTAGAAAGTCGCGATTCGGTGGAATGACTTGCACACCACTCTGGAGACCCGTGCCGCTCACGCCACTCAAATTGTTGCCCCTGCCCAGCAACGGATCGCCATACACCGCCTGCACGCCGTCTCCGAACTCTTGCAGGCGCGCCACGTCCACGTCCGGCATCAGCCCGCGATCATCAGGAGCCAAACCAAGCACCAGTTGCGCTCCGCGCCCTACCGTCTTCTCGTAGGTCTCCATCATCTGCGGCAGCGTCTTCAGGCGCTGTTCCGCATGCGGGTGCCAAAACCAATGCCCTTGTCGCAACGGCGTGTCCGCCTCCGCCGGACGGTAGCGCAGATAGCCCAGGCGGTCGACGACGTTCCAGTTGTCCTCGTGCGCATAGCCGTCTTCATTTCCCACCCAGCGCACGTCGCCATACTGCAGAAAGCCGGTGTCGGCGAAGATGTTGGCATTGGGTTGGTACGTGCGCATGGTCTTCACGTATCGGTCAAAGTCGTAGACATGACCCTCGCTGCCAGCGCCGTCCAGCCAGATCTCCACCAGTTCCCCATATCGCGTACAAAGCTCAGTCAACTGTTTGTTGTAGTAGTCGTCGTAGCGCGCGTTGTCGCTATAGGAAGGCTCATGGCGATCCCACGGCGATAGATAGATGCCAAACCGCAGGCCGTGCTTGCGGCAAGCCTGCTCCACTTCCTTCACCAGGTCGCCTTTGCCGTCGCGCCAAGGGCTGTTCTTCACGCTGTATTCGGTATGCCGCGACGGCCAGAGGCAGAAGCCATCATGATGCTTGGCCACCATCACCAGGTAGCCTGCCCCGCCCGCCTTGGCGGCAAGCACCCACTGTTCCGCATCCAGTTGCGTGGGGTTGAAGATGGACGGATCCGCCTTACCGTCGCCCCACTCTCGATCCTGAAACGTGTTCGGACCGAAGTGGATCAGCACCCCCAGTTCGAGCGCCTGCCAGGCCAGTTGTTGCGGCTTGGGCTTGGTATCGGCGAAGCTCTGGGCCATCGCCAGCCCCGGTGTGGCGGCCAAGCCTGCCAGCGGAACCATGCGCATCAGCGCACGACGAGAAATGGCAAAGCGGTGGTGCGGCTTCAGCATCTCGGGTTGCAACTTCATAGCGCGAGCATAGCGTCTCGCAGCAGTGTTTCGCCAGGGGATGGCTGCCGTTCCTTTCCAGCTTTGGGAACCAATTCAGCAATCGAACTCACCACGCGCGAAGGGCGGAAGGGATACTCGGCCAGGGTCTCCGGGGTGGTGGATCCGGTCAGCACCAAAATGCTTTGGAAACTCAGGTCCGTCGCTCCGCGGATGTCGGTGTCCATCGTGTCGCCAATCATGATCACCTCATCCGTGCTCAAGCCGATCTTCTTGCGCGCCTCGCGCATCATGAACGGGTTGGGCTTCCCCACATGGTAGGCCTTTCGTCCGGTGGCGGCTTCCAGCATCGCCACGATGGCGCCGCATCCCGGCCGCGGGCCATGGTCCGTCGGACACCAGGTGTCGGCATTCGTCGAAACCAAATGCGCCCCACGCGCGATGAACCGGTGCGCCTTCTCCGCCTGCTCAAAGTTCAGGCTGCGGCCTTCACCAACGATCACATAGTCAGGCTGTTCGCTCGTGATGGCATAGTTCACATCCGCCAGCGCATTCAACAATCCGCCTTCGCCAATTACAAATGCGGTTCCATTCGGCTTCTGCTGATGCACCCATGCCGCCGTCGCCAGCGCCGAGGTGTAGACGTGCTCCCGGGTGGTGTCGATGTCAAACTTCCTCAGCTTCACCACCACGTCGTGCGCGGTGTATGTCGAGTTGTTGGTGAGGAACAGATACGGGATCTGTTCCGCCTGCAGATAGCGGATGAACTCGGCGGCTCCCGGGATGGGTTCCGAACCGCGATAGATCACCCCATCCATGTCAATCAAATAACCATGTTTCATCGGGATCTCCTCCCGTACCAAGTATGCATGTAGTCGCATTCCAAAACAAATCAAAATATCTTTGCCATCAGATAAGACGTTGATTTTGAAATGCTTGCGCCCCGCTGATACTAAAAGCAAATAAGGCCCATACGCATTGCAATTCTGCTCCCCGTGGGGGATAATCCCAAGCGGGTGTCATCGCGATGAAACAATACATCGATTCGCAACTCACACAGGCCGTTCACCGCGCGCTGGACGGGTTCCAGATTGAGGTCCCCTCCTGGGGCTTCGCCAACACAGGGACCCGGTTTGGAAAGTTTATCCAGGATTCCGCAGCCACGTCCACCGCTGAAAAGCTGCAGGATGCCGGCCAAGTGCATGCCCTCACCGGCTGCTGTCCCACGGTCGCGATGCATGTGCTGTGGGACTTCCCACAGGGCGTCGAGAGCGTGCCGGAAACCATGGCCGCCGCCGACATGTATGGCGTGCGCATCGGGGCCATCAATCCCAACGTCTTTGAGAGCCAGATATACAAGCATGGCTCTCTCGCAAATCCAGACCCGAATATCCGCAACGAGGCCATCCGCCATATTGAAGATTGCATTGAAATTGCCAGCCGCACGGCAAGCCGCGATATTTCGCTCTGGTTTACCGATGGATCCTCCTATCCTGGTACGGCGAGCATTCGTGAGCGCAAGCAACTCTTCACGGATGCCCTTGCCACGCTGCACGGGCAATTGGATGGTGGCCAGCGCCTGCTGGTGGAGTACAAGCCCTTTGAGCCGGCCTTCTATCACACCGACATCGCCGACTGGGGCATGGCCTACATTCTGGCGAAGGCCGCCGGACCGCAGGCCAAAGTGCTGGTGGACACCGGGCACCACTACCAGGCCCAGAACATTGAGCAGATTGTCGCCTGGCTGCTGAGTGAGGACATGCTGGGCGGTTTTCATTTCAACGACCGCCGCTATGCCGATGACGACCTCACCCTGGGGTCCATTGACCCCTATCAGGTCTTCCGCATCTTTGCCGAAATCCTCGGCTACGAATTCGATACCCGGCAGCCCGCTGATCTTGCCTACATGGTGGACCAAAGCCACAACTTGAAAAACAAGGTGGAAGAGATGATTCAAACCGCCGTCAACGCGCAGGAGCTGTTCGCCAAGGCGGCGCTGATCGACTTTCCCCAACTTCGTGAGCACCAGCGGCAGGCGCGCTTGGTGGAAGCGGAGGAGCTTTACCGGGCGGCATTCTTCACGGATGTGCGGCACGCCATCCGGGAGTGGCGCGAAGGCAAGGGCCTGCCATCGAATCCATTGGACGAGTTCCGGGAAAGCGGCTACACGGAAGCGCGGGCCGTTGAGCGCGGACGCCGCAATCGCGCGCAGACGGCGTCCTACGCCTAAGCCGCCGCGTCGGCTTGCCCTTCGCTATCCACCAGCAGATGCTCCAGGTGCGCCATTGTCACCAGCCGCTTGGAACTCGGCAATTGCACCGTCAGGCCCAGTAGCGGATCATGCTGGTCCAGTTCCTCCGGTTTCCCGGCGGTTTCCGCCTGCGCCTGGATTTGTTCCACCGACAGCACCTCATCCACGGAAATTGCCAACCTCCCCTGGCCGGGAATATCCAGGAAAACTGCGATCTCACGATTCGTATCGCGCAAAGTCTGTTCCGCCCGTTGGAACAACTCCAGCAATCGCGCCAGCGTTCCAGTGCGAGCCGCGACGATCAATTGCAGGGCGTCCTGCTTCTGGCCCTTTGCCAGCAACTCCTGCACTTGGATAGCAAGGTGATGGATGGCCTTGTGGGGCACGTCGAAGGCCTTCAATGCTGAGCTCAGAATCACGTTGTCGGTTTGAAAGCTGCGATACCATTTCCCGAAGGCGCACTTCTCTGGGTCTGTCGCCAGGGTGAACGGACGTTCCTCGCGGGTGCAGGCCTCCAGCTCATCCACCCAATGTTCGTGCTCAGTCGCGCGCTGGTGAAGCAGCGCCGTCATCTCCAATGCCTCTGTCCCATAGGCCGGCAAGCCCAAGCGCAACCGCAGGTCCACCATGGGAATCACACTTCCACGCAGATTGCAGACACCGCGAACGAAAGGTGGTCCTCCCGGCAGGCGGGTCACCTTCGGCATCTGCATCAGCTCAGCCACCGCCTTGCTGGGGATGGCCAACTGAACTGGCTTCACGTTCACCACGACAAACAGGCTGTCCGTGTTGGAAGCAGCCATGGCGCTGCGGGTGGTTGCCTGCCCACTCGTGCCAGAACTTGCCTGGCGCTGCGCTTCGGTGATGCTGGTCGATTCCGCTTTCATGGACAACTCCTCCGGCACACGCGGGAACCAATCGCTCCCTCGCATTTGCGCCCTTCACTTCACTGTGAACCTTCAACTTCGCTGCGCACCCTTCAACTTCGCTGCGCACCCTTAACTTCGCTGCGCACCCTTAACTGCACTGCGCAACTTCAACGGCCTCGTGCACTCCAACTGGCTATCGGCCAGAGTGGGCGAAACTTTAGCGTCACCGTCCTTGGAGCGTGATGGATTTGAGCTTGCTGCGTTGCCGGGAATCGGGCATGCTGGGTTGCATGGACCTCCAACTGCGCGGCAAGACCGCATTTGTCACCGGATCCACCGCCGGCATCGGCTTCGCTATCGCCAGGCTGCTGGCCGCCGAAGGCGCGACGGTCATCGTCAACGGCCGCGCCGAAGCCCGCGTGGCGGAAGCCATCCAGCGGATCCGCGCGGAGGTTCCCGGGGCCGACTTGCGGCCTCTCGCCATCGATTTGGCCACCGCCGCCGGAAGCGCCGCCGCCACCGCCGCACTGCCTGACGTCGACATCCTGGTCAACAATCTGGGCATCTTCGAACCGAAGCCCTTCGAAGAAATCACTGATCCGGACTGGTACCGCTTCTTTGAAGTAAACGTGATGAGCGGCGTGCGCCTCAGCCGGGCCTACCTTCCCGGAATGAAGGCTCGCAACTGGGGACGCATCGTGTTCATCTCCAGCGAGTCCGGGGTGCAGATCCCCAGCGAGATGGTCCACTACGGCTTTACCAAGACAGCCCAGTTGGCGCTGTCGCGAGGGCTGGCGGAACTAACGGCGGGCACTGGCGTGACGGTGAACGCCGTCCTTCCCGGACCCACATCCAGTGAGGGCGTGTCCCAGTTTGTCGATGACCTGGCTGAGCGCACCGGCCAGAGCCGCGCCGATGTGGAGTCCCGTTTCTTTCGCGAGGTCCGCCCCACGTCCCTGATTCAACGCTTCGCCACCGTGGAGGAGGTGGCCAACCTGGTGGCCTACGTCTGCAGTCCCTTATCCTCCGCCACCAACGGCGCGGCCCTGCGCGTGGACGGAGGCGTTGTCCGCAGCATCGTCTAGCGCGCACCGCCACTGCGGCCCTCCCCGTTCTGCCATCCTATTGCTTTCCCATGCACGCCTTACTGGCCCGCTATTTTGAGTTCGAGAAGCTGGGGACGAACCTGCGCACGGAAGTGCTGGCCGGTTGCACCACGTTTCTCACCATGGCCTACATCATCTTCGTGAACCCCTCCATTCTGGGCCAGGCCGGCATGCCCGTGGCCGCGGTCACGGCCGCCACCTGCCTCTCGGCCGCCTTCGGCAGTCTCAGCATGGGGCTCCTTGCACGCTACCCCATTGCCCTGGCCCCGGGCATGGGGTTGAATGCCTACTTCGCCTACGTGGTCTGTCTGGGGATGGGCGTCCCCTGGCAGACCGCCCTGGGCGCCGTCTTTCTTTCGGGGGTCGCCTTTGTGCTGCTCACCCTGGTTGGGGTGCGGCGGTTGGTAATCCAGGCCATTCCCACCGAACTGTACGCGGCGGTGGCCAGCGGCATTGGTCTCTTCATCGCCTTCGTCGGGTTGCGCAACGCGGGCGTGATCGTCGCCGACAATGCGACCCTGGTGACTCTGGGGAACCTGCGCGAACCAGGAACGCTGCTGGCCTTGGGAGGTCTTACGTTGGTTGCCGTGCTGATGGCCCTACGGGTGCGTGGCGCGATTCTGGTGGGCATCCTGGCGACCGCCGCCGCCGGAGCCCTCCTGGGCCTCGTTCCCTGGAATCCCCAGCCCTACACGCTGGCTGAGATCTCCGCCACCGCCTTTCAATTCGACCTCAAGGGCGCTCTCTCCCTGGGCCTGCTGGAAGTCGTCTTCGTCTTCCTCTTCGTGGATCTCTTCGACAACATCGGCACCCTGGTGGCAGTGGGCAAGCAAGCGAAGTTGTTTGACGGAAGCCAGCGCATCCCCCGCATCCAACGCATCCTCTACGCGGATGCCACCGCCACCTTGGTGGGCGCCAGCACGGGCACCTCCACAGTAGTCAGCTACATCGAAAGCGCGGCGGGCGTAGCCGCTGGCGGTCGCAGTGGACTCACCGCCGTTGTGGTGGGTTTGCTGTTCCTGATGGCGATGTTTGTGGCGCCCCTGTTCGGCATCATCCCCGTCGCGGCCACCGCCCCGGCGCTCATCATCGTGGGATCCCTGATGATGACTACCGCCTCTGAAATTGAATGGCAGAATCCCGTCACGGCCATCCCTGCCTTTCTCACCATGATCTCCATCCCGCTCACCTTCAGCATCGCCAACGGTCTCGCCTTTGGCTTCACCAGCTACGCGCTCATCCGCCTGTGCCTGCCTGGCCGTTGGCAGGTAAACTGGTTAGTCTATGCACTTGCCGCGCTTTTCCTGGCCCGCTTCGTTTATCTCGCGCAAGGCGCCTGAGGGCTTCCTTCTGTTGCTGCTTGCAGTGCTGCTGCTGGCTGCCTGCGCCAAGCCTCCCGCCGACGCCGTCCGCGCCGATGTGCTGGTGCAGGGCGCGGAGATGAGCGAACTCGAACCGCTGTTGCAAGCCTTGGAAGGCCGTCAGGAAGTCTCCATCGGCGCCTGGTTTTTCTGGGAAGGCACAATGCGGGGCAAGCGCGTGGTGGTGTCCCTCACGGAAGTGGGTCCCATGAACGCGTCGGTGGCCACCACCCTGGCCATCCAGCGCTGGCAACCGCGCGTGATCCTCAACCAGGGCACCTCGGGTGGCCACGACCCCAAACTGCAGGTTCACGACATCGTGCTGGGCGTCCGCAATGTGGAGTTCGGCGCCTTCAAGACCCTGCCCGCCAGGCGTGGCGACGGTACGGCCCTCTCCCGCATCCAGCCCACCACCACCAAACTCCGCCTGGGCAGCGTAGACAATCGGGTTGCCTTCCGCGAGTTCCCCGGCAGCATGGACCTGGCCCAGCAGGCGCTCCAAGTGAAATATCCCCACGGCCGCGTCCTTACCGGAGCCGTCGGCAGCGCTCACCAATGGAATCGCGAAATCGACCGCCTGGAGTGGCTCCGCGCCACCTACTCCACCGACACAGAGGATATGGAAAGCGCCTACGTTGCCGCCGTTGCCTATGCCTTCCGGATTCCCTTCCTCTCGTTCCGTATCGTTTCCGATAACGAGTTCCATAGTCCGGACTTCATCCGCGAGACCGGCCAGGAGTGCGCGCAATTCGTACGGGACTTTATCCTCGCCCTGGACCTTGCCAAGGTGGGCGCGGTGCAGCACCTGCCGGAACACGCCGCGCCAAGCGCAACACCGCCCGCAACTGCCGCTGAGCCCGTGTCCGCACCACCCGCACCGGTCCCGGCAGGGTAACTGCGCGACGATTGCCGCCCCTTCTCTGGCGCCCATTCCTGGATCGCCACCTCCCGACAGCCGTTCCGTGACACCCCGTTCCTTGACACCGGCCCCCTCCCTCCCGTACTGTTCTGGTTCATGTGGGAGCAAAACTATATCCCTGTCGCCGGCAGTCTTCCGGTATCGGCCACCTTGGCCGCCGTACCCCTGGTGGGCCTGCTGCTGCTTTTGGGAGTCTTCCGCAAACCATCCTGGGTAGCCGCGCTCACAGGTTTGGGCTTGGCCTTGGCCGTGGCGTTGTTCGCCTTCGGCATGCCGGTGACCTTGGCGCTGTCGTCCACCGCCATGGGCGCCGCCTTCGGTTTGTTCCCCATCGGCTGGATTCTGTTTAACGCCATCCTGCTCTACCAGCTCACCGTGCGCGCGGGGAAGTTTGAGGTCATCAAACACTCGCTGGGTAACCTGACGGCTGACCGCCGCCTGCAGGCGCTTCTCATCGCCTTCGCCTTTGGCGCATTCCTGGAAGGGGGCGCCGGTTTCGGCTCACCTGTCGCTGTCGCCGCCGCAATGCTGGTGGGCCTGGGCTTCACGCCCTTCTACGCTGCCGTCCTCTGTCTGCTGGCGAACACTGCCCCGGTTGCCTTCGGCTCCATCGGCATCCCCGTCGTTACGCTGGCGGGCATCACCGGTCTGCCCTTAGACCGCCTCAGCGCCGGCGTGGGTCGCATTTGCGCGCCGGTCTCGGTTTGGATTCCCGCCTACCTGGTGGTGGTCATGAGCGGCTTTCGTGGCCTGAGGGGCGTCTGGCCTGCTGTCGTGGTTTGTGGGGTGGGCTTCGCTCTGTCGCAATTCCTGGTCTCGAACTTCATGGGCCCGGAACTCACTGACATCATCGCGGCGCTGGTCACTATCGTCGGTCTGGTGGCCCTGCTGAAACTCTGGAAGCCCAAGCAGATCCAA
The DNA here is from genome assembly GCA_025456495.1 of Bryobacterales bacterium. Lineage (GTDB taxonomy): Bacteria > Acidobacteriota > Terriglobia > Bryobacterales > Bryobacteraceae > JACTMJ01. The sequence continues at coordinate 10,928 of JALOKO010000018.1, forward strand.
ACCAGCCTCGACGCTGAACATCAGGTGGACGGCCCCGCGCTGGAAGGAAAGCACCATAGCGCAAAGGAGATCTTCGGCGCCTGGGTGCCCTACCTGCTCCTGGTTGCCTTCGTCCTCACCTGGGGGATCCCCGGCGTCAAGCCGTACCTGGATCCGTTCACCATCCCCTTCGCATGGCCCGGCCTGGATGGCAGCGTCCTGCGAGTGGCGCCGCTGGTGGAAAGCCCCTCGCCGTACCCGGCGATCTTCAAGCTGGACCTGCTTGCCGCTTCCGGCACTGCCTGCCTGTTGGCCTGCATCGCCACCGCGGCCTTCCTGGGCATTTCTCCCTCGAAGTTCCTGTTGACCGCCAAGGAGGTGGCGCTGCAACTGGCCAAGCCCATGACCACCATCTGCGCCGTGTTGGGCCTTTCGTTCCTGATGAACTATTCCGGAGCCACCATGACCCTCGGGCTGGCCTTCGCCGCCACCGGGGTGTTGTTCCCCTTCTTCAGCGCCCTGCTGGGTTGGCTGGGGGTCTTCCTCACCGGTTCCGATACCGCCGCCAACGCCCTTTTCGGCAACCTGCAGGTGGTGACCGCCGGCCAGTTGGGATTAAATCCGGTGCTGATGGCCGCCTCCAACTCCAGTGGCGGCGTCATGGGTAAGATGATCAGCCTGCAAAGTATCGCCGTGGCCGTTGCTGCCGCCGGGATGGCTACCAGCGAGGAGTCCCGCCTGTTCCGCTACACCCTGCGGCACAGTGTCTTTCTGGCCGCTGTCATCGGGTTGGTGGTGCTGTTTTACGCCTATGCTGTCCCCGCGTGGGCGCCCTGAAACTTTGCTTTTCTTTGCCTTAAGCGACATTTCCGACTACCGGGTCTTGTGGACGGCTCATCCACCCACGTGATAATCTGACGGTTTGCACCCGGTATCCTTCTGGTCAGCCGGGCGCCATTGACCCAGAACGCTGGGCCCCGAATTGCCCCGCGGTTTCAGAGAGTTTGGCATGGATCAACTGCTCGCCCAACTAGGCGCCCTTTTCCTGGGTGCGCTACCAAGCGCCATCCTGCTGATTGTATTGTTTCTTTACCTCCGGGTCGTGCTGTTTCAGCCCCTTCAGCGCATTCTGGACGAACGCCACTCCAAGATGGGTGGCCGCGAATTGAAAGCGGCAGACACGCTAAAGATGGCGGAACGGAAACTGCAGGAATACAACGACTCCCTGCAGGCAGCCCGCACAGAGATTTATTCCAGTCAGGAACAGTTGCGGCGACGGCTGGAAGCAGAGCGCGATGCCGCTATCGCCACTACCACGGAACAAGCGAAAGCCCATCTGGCGACGGTCCGTCGGCAACTGGATGCTGAGGTTGCCGAAGCCCGCACGGCGGTTGCCCGCGAAGCAACTCAACTGGCGGCCAGCATCACGGACAAACTCATCCCGGGAGGTCGCGCATCATGACCAGGATGCCCCTTGCCGGCACGCTGCTGTTGGCGATCCTTTTGCTGGTGTTCTGCCCTCCGGCCCCTGCGGCGGAAGCCGGTCATGATGACCATGGCGACCACGGCGGCGAAATCGGCGGACCCAACGCGACCCTCTGGAAAACAGTCAACTTCCTGGCGCTGCTGGGGATTGCGGCCTACATGCTGCGTGGCAAGGTGGAACCCTTCTTCGCGGAGCGCAACAAACAGATTGCCAGCGGCATGACCGACGCAGCCAATCGCGAGCAGGAAGCCCAGGCGCGCCTGCGCGATGTGGAGAGCAAACTGGCGGGATTGCAAGCCGAGATTGCCCGTTTACGGGACAGCGCCCAAACCGAAATGACGCGCGACCGCGAGCGCGTGGAGGCCGATACCGCGCAAGCCTTGGCCCGCATCCAGGAACACACCAGCCGCGAAATTGCCACTGCCGGTGTGGTTGCACGCAACCAGTTGCGCCATCACGCGGCCCAATTGGCCATGGAGCTTGCCGAACAGCAGGTTCGTGCCCGCGCCGCCGAACCGGGTGCGCAGGAGGCTCTGCTCAGCCAGGCCATCCAACGGTTGGCCCCCGGTGGGTCGCCCTCCAGCAACCTTACGTCGAAGAATTGAGTTTCCCATGGCAGACGTTTTGGCAACCAAATACGCGCGCGCCCTTCTGGAGCTCACGCTGCCCCTTCCCGAAGCGCAGCGGGATTCCACGGCAGCCTCCCTACGCGCCTTCCGCGACCTCTACCAGCAGTCCGCGGAATTGCGTAGGGCGCTGGATTCGCCTGCCGTGGTGATGGCTGCCCGGCAGAGGGTGATCGTCGATTTGTGCCAGCGCATGGCGTTGGGCGATCTGCTGCGGCGCTTCCTGTTGGTGACGGCTGAGCACGGGCGCCTTGCGCTGCTTCCCCAGATCGTCGGAGCCTTTGAGGAATTGCTGGATCAGCATGCGGGCCGCATCACCGCCGACGTCGCTGTTCCCGCTGCATTGTCCCCGGCCCAGCAGGCAGAGATTGAACAGCAATTGACGGCGCTTACCGGCAAGCAGGTACGCGCCCGGTTTACCGTGGACCCTTCGCTGATTGGCGGGTTTCGCGCAGCGATTGCCTCCACGGTCTATGACGCATCCCTGCGCGGGCAGTTGGATGCCTTGCGCCATCGCTTTCAAACGGTGGCCTAGACGGCAGATTGAGTTTCATCTCCACAGCGCCGGGGTGCAACCCGCACCGGCGCCCTGGGAGCAAAAGACGGAGACGCGATGGCACAGCTTCAAGCGGACGAAATCGTCAAGATCCTACGGGATCAGATCCAGAACTACGACAGCGCGGTGAACGTGGCCGAAGTGGGCTACGTGAAAAGCGTGGGCGATGGCATTGCCCGCGTCTATGGTCTGGAAAAGGCCATGGCTGGCGAACTGCTGGAGTTCCCGCACGGCGTCTATGGCATCGCGCTCAACCTGGAAGAAGATCAGGTGGGTACGGTGCTGTTGGGCGAAGCCTACGCCATCAAGGAAGGCGATGAGGTGCGCCGCACGGGGCGCATCATGAGCGTTCCCACCGGACGCGCCTTGATTGGTCGCGTCGTCAACGCGTTGGGCCAGCCGATTGACGGCAAGGGTCCCATTGAGGCCGAGGAGTACAGTCCCATTGAGCGGCTAGCCCCCGGCGTGGTGGAGCGCCAACCGGTGGAAGAGCCCATGATGACCGGCCTGAAGGCCATCGATTCCATGATTCCGGTTGGTCGTGGTCAGCGCGAGTTGATCATCGGCGACCGCCAGACCGGCAAAACCGCCATCGCGCTGGACACCATCATCAATCAAAAGGGTGGCGACCTCATCTGCATCTACGTTGCCATCGGGCAGAAGCGCTCCACCGTTGCTCAGGTGGTCAAGACCCTGGAAGACGCCGGCGCCATGGAGTACAGCGTGGTGGTGGCCGCCACGGCCTCTGACCCCTCTCCCATGCAGTACCTGGCCCCTTACGCCGGCTGCGCCATCGGCGAGTACTTCCGTGATCGCAGCCAGCACGCCCTCTGCATTTACGACGACCTTTCCAAGCACGCCGCCGCCTATCGCGAAATCAGCTTGCTGCTGCGCCGTCCCCCTGGGCGCGAGGCCTATCCCGGCGACGTGTTTTATCTCCACAGCCGCCTGCTTGAGCGCGCCGCCAAACTCAGCGACGCCAAAGGTGGCGGATCCCTCACCGCCCTGCCCTTCATTGAGACCCAGGCAGGCGACGTTTCGGCCTACATTCCCACCAACGTCATCTCCATCACCGATGGCCAGATTTATCTGGAAAGCGACCTGTTCAACTCGAACATCCGCCCGGCGGTGAACGTCGGCCTTTCGGTCAGCCGCGTCGGCGGCAAGGCCCAGATTAAGGCCATGCGGCAGGTGGCCGGCACCTTGCGCCTGGATCTGGCGCAATACCGGAATCTGGCGGCATTCGCGCTGTTCAGCTCTGACCTGGACAAGGCTTCCCAACAGCAGTTGAATCGTGGTCAACGCCTGATGGAAGTGCTGAAGCAGCCGCAGTTCTCTCCTCTACCCGCCGAAAAGCAGGTGCTCATCATCTTCGCCGGCACCAACGGCTACCTGGATGACCTTCCGGTCACCTCCTGCCGGAAGTTTGAAACGGAGCTCTACCGCTACATCGATACCGCCCACCCGGAAATCTTCCGCGAACTGCGTGAGAAAAAGGCCATCTCGGACGAACTCCGTGACCGCATCAAGGGCGCCCTGGTCGATTTCAAGCAGCGCTTCCAGGCCGAGGAGCAGCACTAAGCCATGCCCAGCCTGCTTGATTTGCGGCGCCGTATCCGCTCCGTGAAGAATACCCAGCAGATCACCCGCGCCATGAAGATCGTCTCCGCGGCCAGGCTGCGGCGGGCGCAGGATCGCGTTACGGCCGCACGTCCCTACGCCAAGGGCTTCGGCGAGGTGCTGGAACAAATTGCCGCCTCCGTGCGCGGCGCTGACGCGGGCGGCTTTGAGCATCCGCTTCTCGAGACCCGCCCGGAAAAGCGAATCCTGGTCTTCGTCGTCACCTCAGACCGTGGTCTCTGTGGGGCCTACAACGCCAACCTCATCAAGAATGCCCGCCGCTTCGTGGACGAAAAGGCGCAGGCCGGTATCAGCGTAGACCTGCACACGGTGGGGCGCAAGGGCGATGAGTTCTTCCGCAAACGCAGCTACTCCATCCGGGATGCCCACATCCAGTTCCTGGCCCACATGACCTACCTGCAGGTGGAGCAGATGGCCCACCAGTTGGTGAAGTTCTATTCTGACCGTGACTACGACGCGGTGTATCTGCTATACACTGAGTTCCGCTCAGCGGCTTCGCAACTCAGCACCCAGAAGCTGCTGCTTCCGGTGTCGTTGCCCCAGGAAGGCGACACCCCGGAATATCTCTTTGACCAGCCAGCCGAAGCCCTGCTGGCCAGCATGCTGAATCAATATGTGGTCTTGAGCCTCTACCAGTCTCTGCTGGAGGCCAACGCCTCAGAACACGGCGCCCGCATGACGGCCATGGATTCGGCCACCCGCAACGCCAGCGAAATGATCCAGAAGCTCACCATGCGCCTCAACCGGGTGCGCCAGGCGAGCATCACAACCGAACTGATTGAGGTGGTCAGCGGCGCGCAGGCGCTGGACTAACCACAACCCGATAAAGACAGGACCGCCCATGCAAAGCACAACCGAACAAGCCATCGGCAAGGTGATTCAGGTAGCAGGACCCGCTGTCGACCTGCAGTTTCCCGAAGGCAATCTGCCGCCCATCTACACCGCGGTGAAGATCACCAGCGAGGGCTTTGATGTCCCGGAACCCATCCAGATTGTGGTGGAGGTGATGCAGCACCTGGGCGAAGGCCGCCTCCGCTGCGTTTCCATGCAACCAACTGAGGGTCTGGTGCGCGGCTTCAAGGCCATCAGCCTGGGCGGCCCCATCACCATCCCGGTGGGTCGCGAAACGTTGGGCCGCGTCCTGAACGTGCTGGGTGAGCCGGTGGACGAAAAGGGACCGGTGAGCGCAAAGAGCTTTCTGCCAATCCATCGCGAGGCCCCGCTGCTGGAAGAGCAATCCACCGACCTTGAAATGTTCGAGACCGGCATCAAGGTCATTGACCTGCTGGAACCCTACTTGAAGGGCGGCAAGATTGGCCTTTTTGGCGGCGCGGGCGTAGGCAAGACGGTCATCATCCAGGAACTCATCAATAACCTGGCCATGCACCACGGCGGCGTGTCGGTGTTCGCGGGCGTCGGCGAACGTACCCGCGAAGGCAACGACCTGATGCTGGAGTTCATCGAAAGCGGCGTCATTGACCCCAACGACTACAACAAGAGCAAGGCCGCCCTTATCTATGGCCAGATGACTGAGCCTCCCGGAGCCCGCCTGCGCGTCGGTCTCACCGGCCTCACCGTGGCCGAGCACTTCCGCGACGCCGAAGGGCTGGACGTGCTCTTGTTCATCGACAACATCTTCCGCTTCACTCAGGCCGGCTCCGAGGTATCGGCGCTGTTGGGCCGCATGCCTTCCGCCGTGGGCTACCAGCCGAACCTGGCCACCGAAATGGGCGAACTCCAGGAGCGCATCACCTCCACCAAGAACGGCTCCATCACATCGGTGCAGGCCATCTACGTGCCCGCCGACGACTACACTGACCCTGCGCCCGCCACCACCTTCGCGCACCTGGACGCCACCACCAACCTCTCGCGGGCAATCTCGGAAATGGGCATCTACCCGGCCGTGGATCCGCTGGCTTCCACCTCGCGCATTCTTGACCCCCGCATCGTGGGTGAGGATCACTACAACACTGCCCAGCAGGTGAAGGGGATCCTGCAACGATACAAGGATCTGCAGGACATCATCGCCATCCTCGGCATCGACGAGTTGTCGGACGACGACAAGCAGACGGTCGCCCGCGCCCGTAAGATTCAGCGCTTCCTCTCGCAGCCCTTCCACGTGGCTGAAGTCTTCACCGGTCGCCCTGGCAAGTACGTGAAGCTGGAAGACACCATTCGCGGCTTCCGCGAGATTGTCGAAGGCAAGCACGACGACCTGCCGGAACAGGCCTTCTACATGGTGGGTGGCATTGAAGAGGCTGTGGAGCGCGCTGCCCAGTTGGCTGCTGCCTAACGATATCCGAACGGGGCGGCCGCTGCCGTTGCCGCCCCGCAAAGGGACACAACATCATGAAGGATTTGCTTCATTTGCAGGTAATCACTCCAGACCGGCTGGTGCTGGATGAGTACGTTGGCCGGGTAACCCTTCCTGAGACCGACGGCTATGTCACGTTGCTTCCCGGTCACGCGGCGCTGGTGGCGGAGCTCGGCGCCGGTCAACTCCAGTTTGAACTCGACGGCAAGGCGCGCACGATGGCCGTATGCGGAGGCTTCGCGCAGGTGCAGGATAACGTGGTCAAAGTGCTGGCGAACTCCGCCCTGGCCGCCTCGGAGATTGACCTGGACCGCGCCCGCGAGGCGGAACGGCGCGCCCAGCAGCGCCTGAACTCCGGCGACCACACCATTGACTATCACCGGGCGGCCAGCGCCCTGCATCGCGCGCAAGCCCGTCTCACCGTGGCCACATCCCACATGGACCAC
>JALOKO010000019.1 GCA_025456495.1 Bryobacterales bacterium
CCAATCCGCGCCAATTGCTCGGCATCGATATAGCCCAACTGCCAGGCGATTTCCTCCAGGCATCCGATCTTCAAGCCCTGCCGCTCCTCGATGCTCTGCACGAAGTTGGTGGCTTGCAAGAGGGAATCGTGCGTGCCGGTATCCAGCCACGCCATGCCCCGCCCCAGCACCTCCACGCGCAGTTGACGCTCACGGAGATAGACGTTGTTGACGTCGGTGATCTCCAGTTCTCCGCGCGCCGAAGGACGGATGCTGGCGGCTATCCGGGTGATTCGCTCGTCGTAGAAGTACAGGCCAATCACCGCGTACTGACTCTTGGGCAGGGCGGGCTTTTCTTCAATGGAAAGCGCCAGCCCGGTGGCGTCAAATTCCACTACACCGTAGCGTTCGGGGTCCTTGACGCGATAAGCAAAAATCGTGGCGCCCTGGGACTGGGACGCAGCGCGACGCAGTAAGTCAGGGAGTCCATGGCCGTAGAAGAGGTTATCGCCCAGAACCAGACAGGCGGGTCCGCCGGCAAGAAACTCGCGGCCAATCAGGAATGCCTGCGCCAAACCATCCGGGCTGGGCTGCACGGCGTACTGAAACTGCACGCCGAAATCCTCACCGGAACCCAGCAGCCGCTCGTATAAGGGCAAATCCTGAGGCGTGGAGATGATGAGGATTTCACGGATGCCCGCCATCATCAAGGCCGACACCGGGTAATAGATCATCGGCTTGTCATACACCGGCAGCAGTTGCTTGCTGATGGCCCGCGTGACCGGATAGAGGCGAGTGCCGCTTCCCCCGGCAAGAACGATTCCCTTCACACAGCCCTCCACGCAAGAATTCAAGTTCAGAAGCGGCCTCAGACGCGGGCGCCGCGAACCGCATGGCCACGACACACACAGCCCAGGGCCCCGAAAACCCTCAGGTTGTCTATGCCCTTACGTCGTCCAGTTCCCTCACATCGTAGCACTGCCATGGTGGTTGAGCCGCGTGCCCATGGATACAGTTCGGCGTCGGTAGGGGCGCTGCCGATAGATGAATCCTGGCTACTGACGGGCGTCGGCCGGGTGATGGATGCTATCCGCCGGATGCAGCGCGACGCGGCGCCCCACGGCTGCGGCGATCAAGCCCGGCAAGCCGCGCCACGTCGGGAAAGCCTGTTACAATCCTGCCTGGAGATGCATCCACTCATGAAACCCTTCGCACGATTCCATCGCATGCAGCGGCCGCTATCCCTGCTGCTGCTAAGCGCCTTTTGGGGCATGGTGGCGATTCCCGCCGGTGCGCAGGTGCGGCTGACAAAGGGGGCGTCCGACTATCAGGTCTTCCAGCGCGATGCGGCCAACCGGGCCGACATCGCCCTTAGTGGAGAGGCCGCGGGTAGCAATGGCCAGCAGGTGGAGGCGCGCGTGCTGCGGGCCAATCCGGTGCGCGAGGAACGCGGCTGGACATCCCTGGGAATCGTAGTGGACGGCGCCTGGGCAGGCACGTTGAAGGGCCTTCCCACCGGCGGACCCTACACCCTGGAAGTCCGCCTGGCGGGCGCGCCACCGGCCGTGCGCATCACCAACCTGCTGGTGGGCGACCTATGGATTCTGGCCGGGCAATCCAACATGGAGGGCGTCGGGGACCTGCGCGATCTGGAGCCGGGCAACCCCGTGGTAAACAGCTTCGACCTTACCGACACCTGGGCGCCGGCCGAGGAGCCGCTGCACTTCCTGGCCTACGCCGTGGACGCAGTACACTGGCGTTCCGGTCGCAACCCCAATCAGCCGGAACGCCTGCCCGCTGACCGCGTGGAGGAGACCATCCGCAATCGCACTAAGGGCGCGGGCTTGGGGCTTCCCTTTGCCAATGAGATGGTGCGGCTGACGGGAGTTCCCGTCGGGCTGCTGCCCTGCGCCCACGGCGGCACCAGCATGGACCAGTGGGACCCCGCCAAGCGCGATATGCAGGGCGCTTCGCTGTATGGCGCCATGCTTCGCCGCGTGCGCGCCGCCGGGGGCAAGGTGGCCGGGTTGTTGTGGTACCAGGGTGAAAGCGACGCCAGCGACGCCGCAGCCCCGCTTTACGAAACGAAATTCCGCAACTTCATCGCCGCCGTACGCAAAGACCTGGCGCTACCCTCCCTGCCCTTCTATTACGCGCAGATCGGATTGCACATCAACCCCTCCGGCCACGATGGTTGGGATCGCGTGCAGGAAGCGGAGCGCAAGCTGGAATTGGAATTGGAGCACGTGGGCATGGTGGCCACCGTGGACGCGGAACTCGACGACCGTATCCACGCCGGCGTGGAGAGCCTGAAGACCATCGGCCATCGCTTCGCCCGGCTGGCCTGCAGCAGCCAGTTCCCTGAGGTGGCCGCGTGCCAGGGCATCCTGCGGGGTCCGCGCCCTGTGCGCGCCGAACGCGTGGCGCCCCGGGTGATTCGTCTGGAATGCGAAACCGTGAACGGCAAGCTGCACGCGCAGGGCAAGATGTGGGGATTTACCGTGGTGCAGGACGCCGCCCAGCAACAGCCGGAGGTTTTCAAGGTGACCCGCGACCCGTCTAACCCCAGCGCCCTGCTGGTGTATTTTCAGGAAGCACCCCCTGACGCCAAGCTGCAACTGTACTATTCCAAGGGTCGCCACAGCTACGCCAACATTGTGGACGAAGCCAATATGGCGTTGCCCGCATTCGGCCCGATGCCGGTTCAGTAAGGCCCTGGATGGTCTGGTTCCAGATGATCAAGGGCTAAACCATACTGTGGAAGCCCGCAGGTCCTGGAGGCCCTCCGCGGGAATGGACGACGGTGAAGCGCTAGCGTGGCTCTTCGCCACGGCGGATGAAGTTGGTGAGTTCGGCTGACCGCACCACGTAGGCCTTCTTCAACTGTCGGATGAGCTCTGCGGCCAGCGCCTCCGGGCTCTCTTCGCGGTCGTGTTCTACTTCCACTTTCAGGTAAATATCCGTGCGGGGCATCGCTTCCCATTGTAGGGGATGCGCGCTTCGCGGCCCGCGCAAGGCCCGCGAAAACAGCCGCGCGGGCTAGGCGGACATCGTCTTGTACTTCAGCATCTGCCCCGAGGCCCCTGAGGAGCTGGCGGTACTGTTCCCATTGCTGCCGTTGGCGTTCTTGCCATCGGCGTCATGCCGCTCTCCCTCTTCCAGGGCGTGCTGACTGATGCGCTTGAATTCTGCTTCACAAGCCAAAAACGCGCTCACCACCGCAGAGTCAAACTGTTTGCCCGCCGCGCCCACGATGATGTCCCTGCTGTCCTGATGACTGAACGCGGCCTTGTAGCATCGCTCAGAGGTAAGCGCGTCGTAGACATCGGCCAGCGCCATAATCCTGCCAGGAAGAGGGATAGCCTCCCCGCTCAAGCCAAAGGGATAGCCCGCGCCGTCCCAACGTTCGTGGTGATAAAGGGCCATGTCAATGGCCACGCCCAGGCGCGCATCGTGCGGGAACAGCACTTGCAACTCACGCAGAATTTCTCCGCCCACGGTGACGTGACGACGCATCACGCGGTGCTCTTCGGGCGTGAGCGGGCCGGGCTTGGAAAGAATCCAATCGGGCACCGCCAGCTTGCCGATGTCATGCAGGCTGGCAGATTGCAGGAAGTGTTGGATCGTCTTCGCATCCAGCGCCTCGGCATGGCGCGAATTCCGGCTGAGTTCGCTCAGCAGCAACTCGCAGTACCCGGCCATGCGTTCCAGGTGGCCGCGCGTCTCTGGATTAAACTGCTCAAGCACGTGGAAGAGCGCATCCGAGAAGCCCAGTTGCTGGCCAACGGGCGAAGACTTCCACAGTTCCAGGGAAGCCACCACCTGCCGCGCAAAGTGGCGCGGGAACAGGTCCGGTTGCTCACCCGCGGCGTGGAAGCGCCGCCGGTTCAAGTAGCTTTGCAGGCGGGCACGAATGACGGCTGGCTTGAAGGGCTTGGGGAGAAAGTCAATGGCGCCCAGTTCAATACACTGGCTTACCTTGTCTAATTCCGATAGGGCTGAAACCACAACGATGGGGAGCCGCTTCAGTTCGGGGTTCTCACGGACGCGCCGCAGCACCGTGATGCCGTCCATGCGCGGCAAACGTAGATCCAGAATGACCAGGTCAGGCGGCTGCGCGTGAATCTCGTTCAGCGCCGCCAATCCGTCGCCGACGTCCACGGCCATGGCGCCCGTTTCGTGTACATATTCACGTAGAAGTGCACGGTTCGCTTCCTGATCTTCTACGATCAGGACTCTCTTCAAGCCTTGATTTTCCATCCTGCCCTAACTCCCTTGGGCAGCCTGCAACAGCAAAAAGCAATTACTGCTAGGCTCCGCGCTTTAAAATTCGCTGACTTCCCGTGCTCTTTCTGGTCATCTAGCCGATCAAGTTCCAACGGTGTCCCACGGCACTTGGATAGATGGACGTATAAACTGCCCGCACGTCCCGCCATGTCGGGGTACTACTCAACTGCAACGCGTCCACACGGAAACTGCGGAACTTCAACCGTGAGAACAGCATGTGACGAATTCCGGAACCGATTCCCCGGAAAATACACGATACCTTAGATTGGAAAAATACAAAAGACTTCGACGGGCAAAGTGTAACTTTTTTCGTATTTCTTCGCCCTCGGCGAGGGGACGAAGAAAAGCGCTCTGCGCGTAAAGATCGGCACAATTGGCCATCTCGTCGATCCGCCCGCCAGAATCCGTCAAAACCTTAGAAACCCATATCAGCAATCGACGACGCAGCGAAAGCTGATATTGGTGGTGGCGCTATCCGGGGTGTTGGAGGTGCGGGCGGCCACCCGGTAGCGATTGCAATAGCTCTTGTGGCACAGATAGCTACCCCCCTTCATCACCTTGGTGCTTCCCATAGGTGGCCCCACTGGATTCGTCCTTGTTGTGGTGATGTGATGCGCCGGGTGAAACCAGTCCTGGCACCATTCCCAGGCATTGCCGGTGATGGTGTACAGTCCATAGCCGTTGGGGGGAAAGGCGTCCGCTGGAGCAGTGCCGACATAGCCGTCCTCCGCGGTGTTGGTATGGGGGAACTCGCCCTGCCAGATGTTGCAAAGGTGTTCGCCGCCCGGGGTGAGGTCATCGCCCCAAGGGTAGGTCTTCTGCTCCAGCCCACCGCGAGCGGCATACTCCCATTCCGCCTCAGTGGGAAGCCGTTTGCCCGCCCATTGCGCGAAGGCAGCCGCATCACTCCAACTGACGTGGACCACGGGAAAGTGCTCCCGCCCTTGAATGCTGCTATCGGGACCCTCGGGATGGCGCCAACTCGCCCCGTTCACCTTGCACCACCACTCCACGCCTGGAGCGGTGGCATCCACCAGCGCGGCGTAACGCTCCCGCGGAATGTGCAACTGAAACACGAACGACCAGCCGAAGCGCTCAGACTCAGTCTGGTATCCGGTCTTCGCCACAAAGTCCTGGAACTGGGCGTTGGTCACCGGATAGCGATCCATCCAGAAAGGGTCCAGCGTCACCTCACGGATAGGACCCTCGCCATCCTGCGGAAAGCCCTCATCCGACTCAGTGCCCATCAGGAAGCGTCCGCCATCCAGCAACGCCATGTCCACGGTGGAGCCCTGCCGCGCCCGGCGCCGTTCCGCTGAGGCTTGCAGGGAGGCCGAAAGCGCGGTCGCGCGCTGCTTACTGGGCACGCAGCAGGGGTGCGGGCGATCTACTGACAGGATGACGGGAAACTTGCTCATTCGGTGGCACTCCGCCCTTCCTGTGGCAACTTGCGAATATCGGCGGCAGCCTTCAGGTCGTCCACGTACTGCTCCACGCGGGCACGTCGCGCCTCTTCCAACAGGTGTGCCTCAATCTCGTCACGAACCTCAGGCAGGGGACGGACCCCCGCGGGCTTGCGCTCCAGCAGCCTGGCGACATGAAACCCGAACACCGTGCGGAAGATCCCGCTGTGCTCCCCGGGCCTCAGGGCAAACGCCACCGCATCGAACTCGTCCACCATCACGCCCCGGGCGAACCATCCCAAATCGCCGCCTCGTCCCGGACAGTCAGATAGTGCATCCGCAACAGCGGCGAAGTCCGCCCCTTGCTGCAACTGCGCCAGCGCTTCCTGGATTCCGGCCATAGCAGCGGCTTCGTCCTGGTCTTCGTTGATGTGCTTCACCACATGCGCCGCGTGAATGGTTTCTTCGGTGCGAAACTCTTCGCGATGCTTGCGGTAGAACTCGGTCACCGCCTTCTTGTCCGGGGCTGCTGCCTCGGACGCTACTTTGGCCAGCAGGCGGTCCACGCGCAACTGGACTTCCACATCGCGCTTGAAGGAATCTGATCCGGCGCTGGGGTCGCATGCGGCGGCGCCGGGCTGGAAGGCCTTCATGCGTTGGATGGCCTGCAGGATGTCTTCATCCGTAACTGGCTCAGCCGCCTTCAGCGCCTCCTGCCGCAGCAGCGTCTTTTCGATGACGTTTTCGCGGGACCACTCCCAGAGGCGGGTTTGCTGCTCGAGCGGATCCAGGTCTGCCATGGCCTGTTCAAACTGAGGCCGTAGAAGACTGGCCTCCTTGCGGATATCGCTGTCGTGGATGAGTTCGCCGTTGATGGAAAGGGGCATAGCGTTGTTGGTGGCCGGGAGGGTGCGGCTTCATCGCCGTCGCGCCCTACGGGCTGTTCCCCATTCTATGCCCGCCCACTGGTAGCGCGTCCACCCTGGGGTTGCCATGGCCACGGCTTAGAACCAACCCGGCTTGGAAACGCTGGAGAAGGGTACATCGGTGAGGGGATAGCGTTGCCAGCCAAGAAAATCGTAGTGCCACCACTCACTGGGCAGTGCAGCGAAGCCATGCTTTTCCATGATCGTGCGCAGGTTTTGTCGGCTCACCAGCACCCCACTGGGAAGGTCGATAAAGTTGTGGTGGGCCTTCTCAGTGAAGTCGTCAAACTCGGTGGGCATGGGCACGGGTTTGCCGTAGTTATCGAACAGGCCTACATCCACGGCGGCGCCACGGTTGTGCCGCGAGCCTTGCTGCGGGTCGGCCACGAAGTTGGGGTCGGGCAGGATCTTCCACATCTTGTGCTGCACCGCGACGGGGCGATAGCAATCGTAGATCACCAGTTCCAGATCCAGCCGTTTCAGGTCCGCCTGCACCTTCGCCAGGGCTTCGGCTACCTCGCGACGCAGGATGCAGCGCGCCTCAGGGTACAGCACCTGCTTGGTGAAGTTGTTGGCGGTGGCGTAGCGGATGTCCAGGCGCACCTCCGGCAGTACGGTGCGGACATCGATGAGGTCCTCTGGTTGTGGAGACGCGCATCCCGCAAGGCCCAACAGGCCCAACAGCAGCACCGGGAAGAGGGCGAGGCGCGATTGCATTCCGGCCGACATGCTCTTCATGATGGCACAGCGCGGGTGCTCATCCGCGTGGGTGGATTGCGGTGCGGAAGCGATGCCGAGTGGCAACCTGTTTCCACGCAGCCCCGTACAATAAAGCGAACAACCCATGTCCGCATTTTGGTTCCACTACAACGCGCGGTGCGCGCGGCTGCTTCGGCGAGGCGTGCTGCTGCTGGCCTGTGTCAGCGCGCTTGCACCAGCCTTGCCCGCGCAGCGCCAAGCATCGCCATCGACGCCCGCCCCCGCAGTTGCCAAGCCTGCCGCATCCAGCGCCAAGCCGTCCCGGGCGCGGACCGTCAAGCCCAAGCCTGCCTCGCTGCCCACCGTGGTGCGGCCAGTGGACCCCGCCACCGCATTGCCGCTGCTGCGCGTGAACGTGGAGGGCGCCAAGCGATTCCAAGCGTCGCAGGTGGCCTCCCTGGCAGGCTTGACGATTGGCAGCCCCGTCAATCGCGACGCCTTCGCAGCGGCGCACCAGCAGTTGGTGAATTCCGGCGTTTTTGAGACAGTGGCCTATCGCTTTGAGAAACCGGCCACTGAGAACGGGTACGCGGTGACCTTCGAGGTGACGGAAACCGAGTTGTTCTACCCCATCCGCCTGGAGGACATTCCTCTTCCCATGGAGGAGGTGCAGGCGTTTCTTCGCCAGCAGGACCCCAGCTTCGATGGCAACGTCCCGGCCACCGCACCCGGCATGCAGCGCTACGCGGGCTACATCGCGCAAATGCTGGCGCGGCAGGGCAACCCCATCGCCATTCGCGGGCTGGTGTGGGCCGAACAGGGCGGCGCCCTCAGCGTGATGTTCCGGCCGGACACGCCCATTCCCTCCATTAGCGACGTCCGCTTTCAGGGCAGCGCGGTCATTGAACCGCTGGAATTGCGCCGGATTGTCATCCAGACCGCTACCGGCATCCTGTTCACGGAGGACCGCCTGCGCACCGTCCTCAACAACGAAGTGCTGCCGGCATTCTGGGCCATCGGGCGCCTGGGCGTGCGCTTCACCAAGGTTGAGGCCGTCCCGCTGGAGGAAGAAAAAGGCGTGCGCGTGATGGTGACCGTCGAGGACGGCCCCCTCTACACCTTGCGCGCGGCCCGCGTGCTGGCCCGCGAGTATCGAGAGCAGGACCTGCTGGCTATCGGTCGCTTTCCGGTGGGCGAAGAAGCGCTCTGGACGAAAGTGGCTAGCGGGGTGAAGGCCATCCAGACACGTCTGCAGCGTGATGGGTATCTGGACGCCAAGGTCACCTGGGAACCCAAGTTGGAGGAAGCCCAGGGTCAGGTGGACCTCACCGTCGTGCTGGAAGAGGGTCCCCAATATCTCTTCCGCGCCCTCAAGGTGGAAGGGCTTGACCTGGTGACTGAGCAGGAACTGCGGAAGCTCTGGAGCCTGACGCCGGGCAAGCCGTTCAATGCCCTCTACCCGGACTATTTCCTGCAGCAGATTCGCGAACTCGGCCTGATGGACAATCTGGGCGAAACCAAGGCCACCGTGGAACGCAATGAACGCAGCCACGATGCCACCGTCACCCTGGTGTTCAAGGCTGAGGACCGAAGCCCGAAGCCGCGGGTTCCGCTGGTCCGGCCTCAGTAGGCCCGCGTCCGCCTTAGGCACACGGCCCGCGTCCGCCTCAGGCACAAGGCCCACGTCCGTCTCAGGCACAAGGCCACTGCGCATCCGGGTCACTGTGGCCCGCAACGTGCAACTCTTGTCACTGGAAAGCCGGGAATCTCTGGTTTTCCAGCAATCCCTTGGCCAGCGTGGGTAAATCCTACGAATCGGCAGGGGAAAATTTACAAGTTGGAGAGTTGCATCGATGGTCGCCCGTTGCCTGTGTCTACTTCTTTGCCTCGCCGTCGCCCTGCCTGCCCGGTGGGCGGATCCCATGCCCGAAGAGCCTGCCCAACGGCGGGAATCGCGGTCACCGCACGAAGCGGCGCTCTGTGCCCCGGACGCGTCGGCGCCCACCTCGTGCGCGGCACAGGCAGCCATTGATGAAGCACCCAACCCCACTGCGGCGAATTCCCGAAACCAGGCTGCACAGCCCTTCTCGGAAGCCGAGGAGGAAGCGCTGCAAGCGCGTGCGGAGGAGCCTGACCCGCAGGTAGCCGGTGGCGCCATGTCCAACCAACACCTCACCTACGCGGTGATTGCCCTGGCTGCGATTGTCCTGGTGCTGATTGCCAAATGAGACACGGACTGCATTGCTGCATCCTGGGTTGCCTGCTGCTCGTGGCCGGCTTGGCCTCCGCCGCATCCCTGGAGGTACCCTTTTACCCTCAGCAGAAAAACGGCTGCGGCGCTGCCAGCATTGCGATGGTGCTGCACTATTGGCACGTTCAGCAGCCGGACGCCGTGCCACACGCGCCGGATGCCGACGGCATTTATCGGGAACTGTATCAGCCAAGCCGGAAGGGTATCCCCCTCGCCGACATGAAGCGCTATCTGCAAGCACAAGCGCTGCGGGTGTACACGCTGCGGGGAAGCATTGAGGATCTGCGCCAGCACCTGGACAAGGGGCGGCCCGTGGTGGTGGCAACCCGCTCAGCCGCGCGTAAACCCACCCACTTTGTGGTGGTCACGGGTTTGGATGGCGACAGTGTGTGGTTGAACGACCCAACCAGCGCGAAACCGAAGCGCAGGAAGCGACAGCAGTTCCTACAGCACTGGCAGCGGGCGGGCGCGTGGATGCTGCTGGCTACACCAAGCGAAACCGTAGCCGACACGAACCTGCCCGGGGCGGGCACGGACTCCGCCCTCCGGCTGGTGGCCCCCCTTCGGGCCGATGCCCCCCTTCCGGCCGATGCCCCCCTTCCGGCCGATGCCCCCCTTCCGGCCGATTCGCGGTCACAATCGGCGGCGCAACCGGCGACGCCGCTGCGGACGGGTGCAACCCAATGATCTTCCACCCACCGGGAAGCCTCCACGAAACGGGTCATTTATCCTTTGGCCTGCTTCCTTCAGCATGCGACGGCGCGGCAGCACTCCTGCCGTGCCCCTTGCTCCATCGCCTCCGGCAACGTACGCTTCCACGGGCTTGTTTGTCACAATAAGGGGAATGGTATTCCGTGTCCTGATGTCGCTGTTGCTTGGCGCGCTGTGGACCTGCGCCGCGCTGGCGCAGCCTACCTGCCCGCCCACCCCGGTTTACTCACCCTGCGATCTGGTGTTGGAGCTGAGTGCCGACGAACTGGCCCAGCATCCCAACCCGCACGCCACCGTGCGCATCACCGCCGAGTTCCGCTCGCCTGGCACGCGCACCTTCCCCCTGATCGCGTTCTGGGATGGCGGCAATCGTTTCGTGGTTCGTTTCGCGCCCACTGACCCGGGCCGGTGGCTGGTTCGCTTCACGGGCAACATCCCCCGCATCAACGGCACGATGGCCACCGTGGAGGCCACCGACGCCGCAGTCCCCGGGTTCCTGGAACCGGCCAACCTCCACCACTGGCGCACCAGCAAAGACCGGCAACCACATCTCTGGATGGGCGACACCCTCTACAGCTTCGCCAGCATGCCGGAGGAAACCTTCCAGGCCATCCTGGCCGCCCGCAAACAGCAGGGATTCACGCACATCCGGGGCTATCTGCTGGGAGCGCGCCCCGATAACCAACCCCAGCAGCGCACCTTCGCCCTGCCTGCTGCTGACGCCGTCAACCCCGCCCACTTCCAGCAGGTAGACCGCCGCATCCGCGCCATGAACGATGCCGGCATGGTGGTGGATCTGGTGCTGGGCTGGGACAAGAATCACCTTGCCGAGGCACTGCCCACCGTGGCCCAGCGTCGACGCTATCTGGATTACGTCATCGGCCGTTACAGCGCCTTTCGCGTCACCTGGCAATTGGTGCAGGAGTTTGAGGAATACACCAACGGGCGCGCCTTTGTGAAAGAGCTGGGCGAGTACCTGAAGGCCCACGATCCTTACCAGCATCCACGCACCACCCATACCTTGCGCACCACCTCTCCCCTGGCCAAAGACGGGTGGATGACCTACATGCTGTATCAATCCAGCGACAACCAGTTGGGCGCCATCGAACACCAGTTGTACCAGATGCCCTTTGTCAACGCGGAGTTTGGCTACGAGAACTCCGGCGCGGGCGCAAGCCATACCCACCACGTGGATGCAGACACCTTCCGCAAACGCCTGTGGAACGCCACAATGGATGGCCAACACCCAACCTACGGCAACACCGGCGTCTATGGCGGGTCGTTTGACGCCAATGCCCGCTTCGCGGAATCCCCAGGAGCCCAGGCCATGAAGGTGTGGCGCGGCCTGATGGAGCGGACACGCTACTGGGAACTGGAGCCCTACTTCGATGTCTCCGGGGCGCGCTGCCTGGGGCTGCACGGGGAGGATACCCCGCAGTTCCTGTGTTACGTGGAGACTGGGGGCAGCCTGGAGTTGCGCTTCGTCCGGCGCAACAGTTTCAAGGCCGAGTGGATCAATCCCGCCGACGGCACCGTGGTTCCTTTGAAGGAGTTCAAAGATGACCTGTTCGCCGGCGCGCCTCCCTCGCCCGGTCAGGACTGGCTGCTGCACGTCTACCGCGAAGGACGATTGGGCAGCCTGAAGAGCTATAAGTTCGAGAGCCGCTATGTGCCCGTTCAAGACCCGGACAACGCCACCGCCCGCGTCCCGTATGAGGTGACTGAACCTGCGGCGATGGAGGTTCCGGTGGGGGATGGGTTGCAGGCGCCCTTCGCCATCCGGTTAACCCGCGAGTCGCGCGCCAGCAGTCGCATGATGTACCTTTGGGTGGCCGAGAACACCATTGGCGGCCAAGGCCATCGCATCGCGGGCGTCGGCGACAAGGGATTCCTGCAGTTTCAGAAGGAGGCCGTCGGCGCGCTTCCGTCCGTGGTGAACATCCGCGTGTATGGCCTGAACGCCGTAGGCAAGCTGTACTTCGTGGACAAGGTGTACCGGCTGACCCCATGAGCACCCCTCGTCAGCGGCAGGGGCGCTGCGTCCCATGCGCCCCACAGAACCTATCCCACTCACGGATGGGGCCATCGCGATGATCGATGAGGCCATCCTGGTAATTGACACGGGCACGCGCCCCGGCTTTGTGGCCGTGTGGGCGCCCGAACAACGGCTGGCCTACCGGGAGTTCAGCCATGCGCGCCGACAGGGCGAGGAGATTGCCGATTGCATCCGGGCCACCCTGCGCGAGAGCGGCTTCGGAGCGCCCACTACGGCGCTGCCCGCGCTCCGGGCCATTGCCGTCGCCACCGGCCCGGGGTCGTTCAGCAGCGTCCGCATCGGATTGGGCGCCGCAAAGAGCCTGGCCGAAACTGCTGGAACCCCTCTGGTGGGCGTTTCGTTGCTGGACGCAGCGTCCCTGGCCGCACCCCACGGCGCCTGTCTGGTTACCCTGCCTGCTAGCCGCGGCGAGTGGTACTTCGCCTTCTACGGGGAGGATGGCAGGATCTCCGGAGTCCCCAGTGTCTCTAGTCTGCAGCGCATCATGCAGGTTGAACAGTTCCGGGCAGTCAAGGGCTGGATTCAGGTTGTCGAACCCGCCAACGCCCCGCATGGCGGCCTGGGCAGTTCTCCATTCGGGCCTGGCAGTTCCCCATCTGGCCTGGGCGCCCCAGTCGGGCAGGCAGACCTAACCCTTGTAGAGGGGATAGGAATCCCCACACTGGGGGATCACCCTTCCCCGAACGGGGATCCCCCTTTTTCGCTGATGGATTCCCCGCAATTGGCGGAAATGCTGGTCCGCGAGGCGTGGCGACGCATCCACAGCACCAGTCTGGATGACCCCCTCAGCCTGGACGC
The DNA here is from genome assembly GCA_025456495.1 of Bryobacterales bacterium. Classification (GTDB taxonomy): domain Bacteria; phylum Acidobacteriota; class Terriglobia; order Bryobacterales; family Bryobacteraceae; genus JACTMJ01. The sequence continues at coordinate 13,111 of JALOKO010000019.1, forward strand.
CCTCTACGTGCGTCGCGATGACGCCGATGGGGCGTGGACCGATCCCAAAGCGGACCTTTCCCGTATTACCGCTGCCCCGTTTCCGGCAGGGTTCCCCAGGTAATGGACCCGGCCAAACGCCTGCGGCCACGTCTTCCGGACGGCGCAACTTCTGGCTGCTTCGGCTCGATAACCCTGCCGACGGCGTCCGGCGCAACGCCCGTTTTTCATTCGCAGGTTACAGAATCCGGGCAGGATTCACATTTTCTGCTGCCAATCCGGTAGACTTCGTGGTACTACTATCCTAGAACCAAAAACTTGGGAAGATGTTGAAATAAGGGTGCCCTCGTAGGCCACTTTTGCAACGAAAAACTATCCTGTTTTCAATGCTTTTCGTGTCTTTCGCAGGCGCCTGAGGGCGGCATGTGTTTGCCGCATTGCAGTTTTCCGGTTGCGGAGCGACGGTTTTTCTGGTTAAGTGACTCCAGGTGGGGTACTAATACCGTCGATCCAGAACGCATGGGCTGGCACCGCCATCGGATCGGGCTAGAATTTTTTCTCGTGAGTGAACGATGACCAACGAAAGCTCCGCTTCGGAAAATCCCGGCGCCTCCAACATGAGCGCTGCTGGCGCACGCCGCATTCGAATCCTGATCGCCGACGACCACACGATTTTTCGTGATGGGCTGAGGCGCCTGCTGGACCTGCAGGCGGATTTCGAGATTGTCGGCGAAGCGCGCGATGGCCGTGAAACCATGGATATGGTGGATCGGCTGAAGCCCGACGTGCTGTTGCTGGATATCCGCATGCCCGGCATCGATGGCCTTTCGGCGCTGCAGCGCCTCAGCGCCAGTTCCACGGCCACAAAGGTAATCATCCTCACCGCGTCCGACGACAAGAATGAGTTCGTACAGGCCGTCAAGTATGGCTGTTCCGGGATTGTGCTGAAGCATACCGCCACGGACCTGCTCATTAAGAGCATTCGCAAGGTGTACGAGGGTGAGATCTGGCTGGACACCCACACAACGGCAGCGGTGATGCGGCAGTTTGCCATGCAGAGTTCCGGCGCCGCGCCGGCGCCCAGCTACAGCAAGCAGAACCGCGAACGCTCTCCGCTAAGCAATCGCGAGCGCGAGATTGTGGTGCTGGTGGCGCAAGGCTATAAGAACAAAGAGATCGCCGACAAGATGTTCATCAGTGAACAGACGGTAAAGAACCACCTGCACAACATCTTTGACAAGCTGGGAGTCTCTGACCGCCTGGAACTGGCGCTGTATGCGGTCCACAACGGCATCTACGAGAAGCCGATGGAATAGCCGCCAACAACCTTTGCGCCGGAGGCGGACCAGACCCGTTGCCTGAGCAGTTTACGGGGTAGTCGACGCCTCCGTTTGCGCAGGCTGAGTGAGATGGATGTCATTGAAATCCTCTTTCAGCCGGTTGAGATTGGCTACCGCGGCGCGCGCCGGGCGAGAGGCCTCCCCTTGTAGAGCCCGACCCAGCATCCGCGTGGCTTCCGCGTCCTCTCCCGCCAACTCCAGCACTTCGCGGAAGCGCTCCGCGGCATCCTCGTAGCGTTCCTGCCACCACAGCGCCATGCCGAGATTGAAGCGGTAGTCGGGATCTTCGGGATCCTGGTCCACGGCCCACGTAAGCAACTCCAGCGCACCCGGTTGCTGCAGGCGCTGCAGCACCACGGCAAGGTTGTTGGCCACCTCGGGCAGAACGGCCGAACGATACAGGGATCGAAGAACCGCTTCGGCCTCCCGGTAACGGCCCAGACGCGCTTCGCAGACCCCCAGCATGAACCGCGCTTCCAACGCGCGTGGAAACTCCTCCGGCAGGCGGCGGAGCCACGTGGCGGCCGTCCGACAATCCTGCTTCTGCCAGTACATCACCCCCAGTTGGAAAGCAGGCGCGGGGTAGGTTTCGTCCAACCGCGCCGCCTGGCTGAAGTAGCGCTGACGCTGTTCCTCGGCCTCCGCAAGCAGCCCGCGGATGAAGCTCTCACGCGCATCCAGGCGAACTGGAGGGAATCGTTCCAGGAACGCGGCCTCCCCATCCATGGGCGTTTCCGGCTGGATCGCCCGCAGAATCAGGTACGCGGCGCGCGTCTCCAGCACCGCCAGGTCAGCCAACATCCCGTCCACGCGAAGCCCCGCCAGACGCCGCCATTTCCTGACGTCCAGAATGGAAATCCGCAGCACCAGGTGCGCCGTGGCAGCCACGGGGGATGGCTGCATCTCGAACTCGCCCAACACGGCGAAATCCGCATCCAGTTCCTGCGCCACCTTTAGGCTGGTAGCCAAGGTATGCTCCACGCCAGGCTGTATCCCGAGCGCCTGGTAGGTTTTTAGTCGCTGGTCCCGATCAAGAATAAATATACCATTCTTGGATAGAATATCCCCAATGCCCTCTGCATTACTCTCACTTATCCAAACATCCTGCACACCATGACTGCCGGGAATAAAGGGAAGAATCACTACGGACGGAGGAGCGCCTTCACTGCGAAATACCAGACAAACCAGAGCGATGAACAAAAAAAAAGGCCGGGTCACGACTGTATCGTAGCACCCGGCCAAAAGCGACACAAAACTGAGGAAAAGCGCTGGAAGGGGCGACAACCCGATTGCCACCGCAGGCCGAGCTGCGTTGGGGGGAAGAGTTCGGCCACGGCCCACGGCGCTCCGCGCAAGCAACGGTTCGGCCCTGACGGCCAGTTCCGACGACCGTTCAGTCCACAACTGCGGTTGCAGTACGGGCCAAAACCTTGCCTTTGCGATACGCGACGCCACCCCTCGGAAACGCTAGTTGAACACCACCTTGGTGCTGGTGCCACCAACGCGAATCTCTCGAATCTTCATCTTGCCCGCGTCCTCGGTGTAGCGCACTGAGGTAGACGCAAAGCGCTCAGACCCCTCTTCGGTCTTGATCGTCGATTCCACGGTTTCCTTGCCGTTGGTGATGGTGATGGCGCTGTCACTCAGTTGTACCTTGTAGTTGCCGGGCTTGAGTTCCTTGCCCTCTACCACGGAAGGCTGGTGCAACTTCACAGTGAAGGTTTTTGCTGACGCGACAGAGAAGGAAAGCAGAAGAATTGCGGTAAGAAAAAACAGCTTGTTCAACATGGAATACTCCTTAAGGATTTGGGGTTGCCAAATTCGATCTCGTGGAGGAGACGGAAGGGTTTCTTCATCTCCTCAATCACAGTCTAATGCCAAAACAACTGTTTATACAAGAGGGACACCACCCTTTTGTGGGTGTCCTGTTGCAATTCAGTAATAGGGAACCAGACTAAGCGTGAATCGCGACGAAACCAGGTCCATTGCCGTTTGGCGTAACGCCGGGTGTCGCGCTTCATCTCCTCCAGCGCCTCCGCGTCAGACTGGGAACCCTGCAGCACGCGCAGCGCTTGCTTGTAACCGATGGCGCCCATGGGCTTGGCATCGGGGGAATAGCCTGCCGCCAGCAAGGTGCGCACCTCATCCACCAGGCCCGACTGCCACATGCGCTCACAACGGGCATCCAGGCGCTGGTACAGCTTGGGTCGGGGTGGGTCCAGACCGAGCTGGAAGAAGCGAAAGCCGGATGGCGCTTGGCGCGATTGCTGATACACCGCCGACAGCGGTTGGCGTTGCTGCAGCATCACCTCCAAAGCGCGCACCAACTTCTGGGTATCGCCAGACTGGATGCGGGCGGCGGCTGAAAGGTCCCAGCGCGCCAGCAAGCGATGCAGACGGCCGGAACCCCGCTGCTCCATCCGCAAGAGCCGTTCCCGCAACGCGACATCCCGCTTTGGCGCGGGCGCCAGGCCGTCGATGAGCGCTTTCAGATAAAATCCCGTGCCTCCCGCAACCACGGGGAGCTTTTTGCGATCTGAGATGTCATGGAGTACAGCAAGCGCCATTCTGGCGAAATCGCCCGCGGTGAAGTCCTCACCCGGACCGGCGACATCCAGCAGGTGATGGGGCACGCGGGCACGGTCAGCAGCAGTGGGCTTGGCAGTTCCCAGGTCAAATCCCCGGTAGGTTTGCAGCGAATCGCAATTGACGATTTCTCCGTTCAGGGCCAGCGCCACCCGGATGGCCAACTCGGACTTACCCGAGCCCGTGGGACCCACGATGCACACCACGTCAGAAGGCAGTGGCCGTTCGCCGAACGCTGGACCCGCATCGGAACCGGAATCCGCAATCACCCCACTGGCGGGGCGCTTCACGCTCACTTCTCCCCCGCGCAGGCGCACGACGCAGGCCCGGCCTCCGCGAGCAGGCCAAACGGGAATATAATGTGGACAACCCAATCCGGCCCCAGTTCGGCCCTCCGGGATTCGCGCGCAGGCACCAGTTCACGGAAATCCATGGCATTCACAAAGATACTCACACTCGGCACTCTCTGTCTCTGCCTCGTCGTCGTTCCGTCCCCGGCTCAGGAACGGCAAGGCCCAGCCAATCGGCCTGCATCAGGCGCAAAGCAGCGGCCCGCGGCTGAGGCCAAGCCCGCCGCCGCGTCGGCAAGTGCGGCCGCCCAGGCCACGGGCGCGCCCACCACCACGACTGAGGCCAGCCGCAAGGCGGATGCCTACTACAACTTCTCAATGGGACATCTCTATTCCGAGTTGTCCAGCGTCTACGGAAACCGCCGCGAGTTTGTCGATCAAGCGATTCAGTATTACCGGGAAGCTCTCAAGGCTGACCCCGAAGCCACCTTTCTCACCGGATCGCTGAGCGAACTGTACCTGCGCGCCGGACGGGTGAGTGAAGCGGTCACGGAAGCCGAAAAGCGCCTGGCTGCCAACCCCGACGATCTGGATGCCCGTCGCGTGCTGGGACGCATCTACACCCGCCTGATTGGTGAGCCTGGCGCCGCCGGGGGC
>JALOKO010000323.1 GCA_025456495.1 Bryobacterales bacterium
CACCTGGAACGAAGTTGCCAACGTAGTTGCTCACCTTGCCCACCCACTGAAAGAGCGGGGGGACAAACTCGCCGAAAGGCACCAGGAAGATCTTGTCGTAGCTGCCGGCGAATTTGCCCTCGGGGCCAATCAGGACGGCGGTGTTCTTGGCGTCGAAGGACTCTGTGCGTCCGATGGTGCCGAAGAGGAACCAGGCCTTGTGATCGCGGGCGAAGGCGTGGGTGCGCTCCCGGAACTGCGCATCGTCGTAGTAGTGAAGCGGCGCGGGCACCTCTGGCCATAGCACCAGAGGGCTGCCTGGCAGATCCAATACCCGCAGGCTGGCGCCGGAGAGACTGAAGACACGATCCTGCATGGAACGGATGGAGGGGCCGGTCCAATCGACATTGTCCAGGATGTTGGGTTGCACCAACAGCGCCTGCTGACTGCCGGTTTCGGGCGGGGGAACGGGAGGGAGCAGGAAGAGCCCCAGTAGTGGCAGCGCCCAGAGGAGTTGCTTGCGGCTGCGTCGCAACGCCAGTACGGCGAGGGTTGCGCTGAGCATCACAAAGACGAACGAAAGACCGTACACGCCAACCATCGGCGCCAAACGCAGCAGCAGTGGCATCTCAATGCCCGCATTGCCCAGGGTGAGCCAGGCGAAGCCCAGGGGACCATGCGTGCGTTCGATGGCAACCCACGCGGCGGCCACTGTGGGGATGGCCCACCAGCGAGGCATCAACAGTCCGGCCACCCAGCCAAACACGGCCATGTGCAAGCCCTTGGCCAACGAGAATAAGGCCAGCGCCAGCATGCTGAGGGCCAGGTTCAGGTCTCCATAAGTGGCCAGCGTGTCCTGAATCCAATAACAGGCGCCCATCCAATAGACGACGCCGCAAATCCACCCCAGAAAGAAGCGCGGGAAAGCGCGCGAGACCATGCCCACGGCCACCAGCAGTGGGGTGAGGGCCACCGGAGCCAGGTAGGTGAGATTGGCGTCTGGAAAGGTGAGAAACAACAGCAGCCCGCTTGCCAGCGCAAGCAGGACGGCCAAGGCCCGTCGCCGCTGGGGCGCCAATGCGCGCAGGGGCCAATCGAAGGCTTGCGCGTCGTTGGCGGCGCGGCGCGTTGCTTGCGCGCTCATTGCCCCGTTACCTGATTCGGGATGGCGGCAGCCCGTTCGCCAAGCGCGGCAGGAACGAGGGCGGGGGCGGAGTGGATGACGGGGGCGGAGTGGGCCTCTTCATGCACCAGGTCCGCCATGTAGGAACTGCGCACCAGCGGACCACTGAAGACGGCCTTGAAACCCAGGTCGATGCCAAAGGCGCGGTAGCTTTCGAATTCTTCGGGAGTCACAAAGCGATGCACCGGGCGGTTGCGGCGGGTAGGTTGGAGATACTGGCCGATGGTGGCCACGTCCACGTCGTGCGCGCGCAGATCCCGCAACAACTGGTGGACTTCCTGTGTGGTCTCCCCCAGGCCCACCATAAATCCGCTCTTGGTGAGCGCCTCCGGACGGTGCTTGCGGGCGAAGGCCAGCACGTCCAGGCTCTGCTGGTAATTGGCCTGCGGACGCACCTTGCGGTACAGCCGGGGAGCGGTTTCCATGTTGTGGTTGAAGACATCCGGGCCGGCATCCAGCACACGAGCAACGGCCTGCATGTCGCCGCAAAAATCGGGCGTCAGCACCTCCACGCGGGCTTCGGGCAAGGCGGCGCGTACCTGCTTGACGGTTTCCGCGAAGTGCGTGGATCCCCCATCCCACAGGTCGTCGCGATTGACGCTGGTAATCACCACGTAGCGCAGTTGCATGCTGGCGGCCATCTCCGCCACATGCCAGGGCTCGCGCGGATCAATGGGCATGTCGGTCTTGGCGGGGTTGGCTTTGGGAACGCTGCAGAAGGTGCAGCCGCGGGTGCAAAGGTTGCCCAGGATCATGAAGGTGGCTGCCTTGCGATGGAAGCACTCATGGATGTTGGGGCAGCGGGCAGACTCGCACACCGTATGCAGGTTGCGGCCACGTAAATCGCGCTTGAGCAAATGGACAGCTTCAAAGTGCGTAAGGCTCTTGCGCGCCCATTCCGGCAAACGCTGTGGCGTGGTCCTTGCCAGTGTGGGGGCGGGGACTGTTGCGGTGATCTGTACCAGGTTTTCACTCACGGCTTGCTGATGCGGCCCACAATCGCGCCGCTGGGTAAATTGTCCCACAGGCCAGGGGTCTCTCCCCATGGCCGTGGATGGCCCGTTCCGCCGATGGCCCGTTCCGCCGATGGCCCGTTCCGCCGATGGCCTGCTTCGCCGATGGCCTTGCTTCCGGGACGGGAACGCCATAGGCTACAAGAGCAACCGTGCGCATTTCGTATGGAGAAGGGAAGTTACTCGCTATGTCCGAAACCCGCGTTATCGCAATCGCCGGGGCCACAGGCGCTCAAGGCGGGGGACTCGCCCAGGCGATTCTCGCCCACCCGGAGTATGGGTTCACCGTCCGCGCCATCACCCGCAACCCGGATTCGCCGAAGGCCCAGGCCTTGGCCGCCGCGGGGGCCGATGTGGTGGCATGTGATCTCACTGATTCGCAGAGCGTCCGGCAGGCCTTTCGTGGCGCCTATGCCGCCTATTGCGTGACCTTCTTCTGGGAGCACTTCTCGCCAGAGACCGAGCTTTTGCAGGCCACCAATATGGCGAATGCCGCAGCCGCCGAGGGCCTGAGTCATGTGGTGTGGTCGACGCTGGAGGATTCCCGCAAGCACGTTCCGCTGGAGGACGACCGCATGCCCACGCTGATGGGCCGGTACAAGGTTCCGCACTTCGACGTGAAGGCTGAAGCGGATGCCGCGTTCCACGAAGCGGGCGTCCCTACCACCTATCTGCTGACGTCGTTCTATTGGGATAACTTCCTGCAACTCGGGATGGGGCCGCGGAAGCAGGAGGATGGGTCCCGGTGTCTCACGTTCCCGCTGGGCGACGCCAAGCTGCCTGGAATCGCGGCCAGTGATATTGGCCAGTGTGCGATGAGCTTGTTGCGCGACCCCGGCCAGTGGGCGGGCAAGCGTGTGGGCATCGCCGCGGAGCACCTTACCGTTGCGGAGATGGCGTCGATCCTGGGAGCGGTGATCGGGGAGCCGGTGTTGTTCCGCGATGTGCCGCCGGATGTCTATCGTGGCTTCGGTTTCCCCGGCGCTGATGATATCGGAAACATGTTCCAGTTCAACCGCGACTTCTCCAACGTCTTTTGCGCAGCGAGGAATGTGGAGCTCTCGCGCACCTTGTACCCTGGTCTGCAAACACTGCGTGACTGGGCTGAGGCCCACCGCGAGGCGTTGCTCTGACGGGTTTCGACCCCTGGCGTGGTGGACTTCCGGCTCTTTGGCGGTATCCGGCGGATGACCGCTTCGCAGGAACATTTCGCCCTGCTTTCCGCATGCAGATCGGGAACCTGAAGGAGAGTCTTTCGCCCGGGATTCACCCTTACTGAAGCGTTCGCCGCCGCAACGAGGGTGACGTTGCGCGCGCGTAACCGATTGTTTGCAATTGTTTCGTCGCAGTACCCGCGCAAATAGGCGAAAATCCGGGCAACGCGCGCCTATTTCGCTTGCTTCCGTCGTGCAGCCTCACTAAACTAGGACTAGAGGCACTGAGCACCGTGGCAGCCTGGTCAGGCAACCCCGCTCTTTGCTTCGGTCTCCGCAGATCTCACCGGCTCTGCCGCCGGCCCCCTCCGGCCCGTTGCCGGTTCCTCCTGTAGCGCCCGAACTTTGACAATCACCAGCAACCCTTTTGGGGGTTGCCAAAACAATTACTCCCAAAGCACGGTCAGACGACTAAAGTCCCGTCGGCAGGCCGTCGATAGAGGAGATCCCGGAGCCATGGAAGTGAATACAAGCCATTACGAGAACGCCCGTCAGATCATTGATGATTTGATTGACCCTGGTCATGCATGCAGTTTGATCGCTTGTACGTGGCATGTGGTGTGCTAAATCACGTGGCGCATCTCACCGGCTCGCCTTCACTTGCATCACCGAGTGCATGCGGCACGGGCGGAGTGACACGCCGGACTTGACCGCTCGCCTCCCCAGTCGCTTGCAACTGGCGTTTTAGGCGGCGATCGGCACGCCACACTGCCTCGCCGTAGTGTTGGTTCAGAACTTCAGTAGCCTCTTGCAGTGAAGGCGGCAACCCCTCAACACTTCCCTCAGCAGCCTTAATCTTAAACTTAAAGTTATTCAGCCATATGCTGTGCTGGCTTTCCTCATCGTCTGCCGCATCTTCTGAACACGCGGCGGGAAGTCGCTTTGGGTTGCCGAGATCACGCTTGCTCCACTCCACCATCTTCCGTGCACAATTCGCCTGGTGATCTTTCCAACGCTGTTCTGATGCCACTGCGCTCTGGTTTTGCCACCACATATCCTTTCCAAAATAGTCGTCAAGGATTTTGACTGCTTCTGTCACTTTGGCGGCCACTTTTGCCGACAGGCGGCCTTCGATTAACTGCTTGCGCCGTGTCTTCAGGTTGTCCAGCCATACAGTGCAGCGCACCTCTGCGTTTCCGCTTGTATTCTCAGTTGTAGTGCGTGCTGTGGGTACACGCTTGGGTCCCTCATTGGCAGAATTGGCCTGACTCCAGCGCACCAGCTTGCGTGCATTGCCTGCCCAGTCACCCCTTTCCAACTTCCAGTCATTCACAGCCTACAGGAGGCACAAGGCAAGCGCTTGTGCATTGACACAATCCATTTTGGGAGTGCCACTAGTACTGGCAAAGCAAAGCAGATGCTACCTCTTCACTTGCCGGCTCGTCCACCATGCCATGCTCAGTATCAGATTCTCCACTGCCTGATTCACTCATCTCATGCCCTGCAAAGGGCAGCACACAGGGCGCACACTGTAAACAGCCCTTGGGAGCGCATCCTCCTCATGCTGGCATGAGATGGAGCTATTGCAAGAAATGACATTATGTATTGGGGCTGCTGTGCAGGGGCCGACACTGATGCCCAACCTGGGTTGGCGTTGACGGCAATTGCAAGCCGCGCGCAGCAATCCACGCGATGCGCCACGCTGGCGCAACGACTTGACTATACGACGTGCTCTTTGTGAAGCATTACATGCGAGCCTCTGAGTCTCTGAGA
>JALOKO010000324.1 GCA_025456495.1 Bryobacterales bacterium
CCGGAGTGCGGCGCACCAGCGGGCGGATACGCTCACTGGCTTGGCGAACGTCGTCCAGGCAAACGGGAATGGCTGCCGATGCCAAAGGGGGGTCGGCGGGGGAGCCGGGCAAGGGGGGGCGCTGCTGGGAAGCCATGGTTCTAGTGTGCAACGATGCATGGCGTGACGGCGAGCGACCATCAAGCCGGCGATACGGCAACCCGTAGACAAGAACATTTCGCCTAGGAGATGGTTTTGCCCGGGGACTCGTAAGCAGCACAAAAGAATCCAGTTTGCGCAATCCGGCCGGCCCGCGCGCGAAATCGGAGAAACTCCCTCCACCGTTCGCTGGCTGACAATTCCATCTAACCCGCCAGAATTGCCATTCGCTGAAAATCCATAGTCGGGGTGCTTGGCATCTGGTTTACTGTAAGGGCCGGATGAGGTGTAGCCCCTACGGACCTTAGCAGCCGCGGAAGCGTGGCCCTGAGGAAGAAACCGATAACCGTGGCGAGGATGCGCCGAAGGCGTTCTAAACCAAGAGGAGATTGTGGAATGTCCCACCTTGTGAAGACAGTGGAGAAGACCGTGGCCGTTTCGGCCGAACTGGCGTGGCGCGTGTACGAGAAGATCAACTCGATCAATCCCAGGCCGTCGTTTACGCCGAAGTGGTCAGAAAAGCCTCTGCTGAAGAGCTACCAGAAGGTAAAGCCGCCGCTGGGCTGGCCGCGCACCACAGATTCGCTGTGCCCGAAGTGCGTCCCTGAAATTCGCAACAAGATCATCAACGGCGATCTGCCGGTGGAGATTCTTCGCAATGAGAAGGTGGGCGAAATCAAGGCGCAGGTGATTGAGCGCGATGGCAAGATCCTGATGGTGAAGGACTGCCCGATCCACGGTCATTTCGAAGATGTGATGTCGATTGACGCGGCCTTTTTCCGGCATCTGGAAGAGAGCTTCCCCGGCCGCGACATCCGCGCGCACAACGACAAGAAGCTGCACAATCACGGTTCCTCCACCATCACGCACGGACGCGGTTCCGTGCTCACGATTGACCTCACCAATCGTTGCAACATGATGTGCGACCCCTGCTTCATGGACGCCAATCAGGTTGGCTTTGTGCATGAGCTTACCTGGGACGACATCAAGACGATGTTGGACAACGCGATCTCCATCAAGCCGCGCCGTCAGATGTCAGTGCAATTCTCCGGCGGTGAGCCCACGCTGTCCCCGTACTTCCTGGATGCGGTGCGGTACTGCAAGAAGGTGGGGTACAACTCGGTGCAGGCTGCCACCAATGGCATTGAGTTCGCCCAGAGCGCCGAGTACTGCCGTCAGGCAGGCGAGGCCGGGTTGCGCTACGCCTACCTCCAGTTCGATGGTATCGGCAACGAAGCCAACAGCCACCGCGCGGTGGGCAACCTGTTTGACGTGAAGCTGAAGGCCATTGAGAACCTGCACGCCAATGGCGTGGACATCGTGCCGGTGACCACCATCGTGAACGGCATCAACAACGAGCAGGTGGGCCGCATCATTGAGTTTGCTCTCGATAACCCCCGGAAGATCAGCTTCCTCAGCTTCCAGCCCGTTTCCTTTACAGGCCGTGACGAAGAGGTGACCGACGAGCGGCGCGCCGCCCAGCGCTACACCCTCTCGCACCTGGCGCACGACGTGAAAAACCAGGTGGGTATGGGTGAACCCACCCGCGACTGGTTCCCCATTAGCTTCATGGGCACCTTCAGCGATTTCGCTGACCTGCTGCATGGCCCGCAGGCCGACTGGGGACAGCTCTCCTGCGGTTGCCACCCGAATTGCGGCATCGGTATGGCGATGATGATCGACAAGGAAACCAAGGAAGCCAAGCCGCTCACCCAGTTCATCAATGCTGACCGTTTGGCCAAGGACATCCAGAAGATCAACGACGCAGGTCGGGGTAAGTGGATGAACGTGGCTGGCGTCGCGTTGGCGCTGTTGCGCAACTACGATCCCTTCCAGGCCCCCACGCACTTCCGCATCACTGACCTGATGAAGAAGTTCGACAAGACCTTCGGCGCCACCGGCAAGAACTACGGCAGCGTTGGTAAGGATCGCACGCTCACCGACGTCGAAAAGCGCCGCGCTGACCGTTGGAACTTCCTGTTCATCGCCGGTATGTGGTTCCAGGATCTGTTCAACTACGACTTCCGTCGCACTGAGCAGTGCATCATCCCGTATGCGACCCAGGAAGGCGAAATCTCCTTCTGCGCCTACAACACGGGCGTGGGCTGGCGGAACATCGTGGAAAAGATGCACATGACCGCCACGCTCACCAAGTGGTACGACGAGAAGGGCCGTCACAAGATCTACGCGGGCGGCAAGGCCGTTGACATGATGAGCAAGGACCACTCGCTTATCCTCAACGAAGAGGCCGTGTCGGCTGAGCGCCAGAAGGATCTGGACGAGATGGGCATCGCAAAGAACTCCCGTGAGGAGAAGATCCGCGCCCGCGACGCCAAGATGAAGGAAGCTGCCTTCGACGCCAAGATGGAACAGTTGTACCGCAAGGAAATCCTAAAGCAGCCCGAAATGCCCAAGGGCGGCTTTGTGTCCCTGGACGCGCTTGTGGGCGGCAAGAAAGATAACGGCTTGCATGGCATTGCGCCTGCACCGGCCCCGGCGAAGACCGAAAGCGACTTGGTTGGGACGCAGGGCGACTAGCCCGGGTCGCATCCTCCCGCTGGTCATTCATTTCCACAACAATCTGCAGGAATGCAGAAACTCCTCCACAGCCCGCCTGGCTCCCCAGGCGGGCTTTTTTTTCGGTGGGGCGAACCACCATGCGCGCCCATTGCGGCGGCAATGCACGGTTTGCCATACTACGCGATGTGTCCTGGGAGCCATTGCTGTCCGCTTCGCCCATAATTGTGGTTCACGCGTTCGCGGCGATGGCTTGCTTTGTGCTGGGCATCATTCAGTTCACGCTGGCAAAGGGCACCGGCTTGCATCGTGTACTGGGATGGGCATGGGTGGCGCTGATGATCACGGTGGCGCTCACCAGTTTCTTCATCCACGAGATCCGCATGTGGGGCAGCTTCAGTTGGATCCATCTGCTGTCGATTTTTGTGTTGGTACGCCTGCCGGTGATTGTGCGCGCGGCGCGGGCGGGCAACATCGCAAAACACCGGAAGGGGATGGTGGCGATGTTCGTAGGCGCCCTGCTGGTGGCTGGCGCGTTTACGCTGTTCCCTGGCCGGATCATGTACCGGGTGCTGTTTGGAGACTAGCGGGCCGGGGCCAGTAAGTTCACCGGGCTTACGACGGGATGCACGAGATCACCAAGATGATGATGTCTGCCATTCCAGCAGAGACGCTTGAGATTGGGTTGGGGATTGGCGCCGTCGCAACCGATTGCTGGCGCCCGGCGAAGCTGCGCTGCCCCAATTAACCCGTTGGTCGCCAGCGGGACAAGCCGTCCACCAGGATCACGTGTGGGAATGTGAGGGCAGCTAAACCGATGAACACGGTCTGCACCAGGCGCGACTCAAAGGCAAAGGTTGCCGCGTTGGCCCAATAGACTGCCAGCAGCGCCAGGGTGGCAAGCATCGGGGGCAATCCCGTCCGCACGGCCTGGAGGATCGTCGCCTTGCCTACCTTGCTGTGATTGTTTGCGAGGACTTCGCCTGTTGCCGCATCGGCCGTTTCGTCCCGCAGGCAGCGCAAAATGTGGCGGGCACTATGCATGCCGCAGAAGAACACCGTGAACGCGGTGAGGGGTGGCGTGACTACGAACAAGGTGGTGACCGCAGTGATTTCCAAGGCGGTGCGCCAGTGCTGTCGCGCCAGCACCAGGACGGCCACGCCCAGAACCACCAAGAGGGACCAACCCAGCGTGCTGAGTGCCGCCAACAGGCGGAGGGAGGCAGCTTCAGGCGCCAGAAACGAAAACAGCCGCAGTACCTCATCGCGGTAGAAAAGCGCCGGTAGCACCACCGGAGCGCATCCGTAGGCGAAGCGGATCCAGACGGGACAGCCGGCCTCAGGATCTCCTGCGAAGTGTCCGGCGGAGACGATGAGGAAGAGCAGCAGCAAGAGGACGGGCCACAGTTGCCAGGCGGCCATGACGAGGAGCACCAAGCCAAGGTATGTCGTGCTGAACAAGGCCCATTGGAGGGGTTTCCGCATGGGGAACATTCTGCCCGCCAACATGGTATCCAGCGCGCCATGCGGGATGCCTACCAGTACGATAAAGCCCGCTAGCAGGGGCAGCAGGCGGTTGTCCCCGGGAAGGCCAAACGTGACGTGGTAGGTGCTTACCCACAGCGCGACTGCCACAAAGAAAAGCCCTTGTCGATGGGTGGCGTTCATGAGACAAAAGACTCCCGTAACGCACTGGCACGTCCGATGCACATGCTGGCCAGTTTCTTCACAAAGGGACCCGCGGGAAGCCCGGCCACCACGTGCAGCACGTCCAAGACACTGGGACGGTCGCTTAAGAAGCGCAAAACAGCGGGCGTGGGTGCGTTCGCGAAGAGCTGGGTGAAGAGCTCGGCGGCCCGGTGAGTGTCTTCCCTTAGCACGTGCAGGAACAGGTGATCCAGCAGCGCCATGGATGGTGGGTCAGCCGGGTGGGCAATCGGCACTCCTTTGGCCATCACGCTGGCGGCACACTGGCTGGCCCAACGCTGCATCCGCTGAAATGCGTAGCCGGTGGCAGCGCGCGCACCGCCCGCGGCGACTCCCACTTGCACGCACACGCCATTGCCACCTTCGGCCGACGCGGGGCGGCGCGGCTCACCGATCACTCCCATGGGTAACGCGCCCGCCTCCGTGCGCAGTGTCCGGTAGCCAGCACCGTCCGCAACGCGGTCTAACGCGCCGTCCAGCAGCGGCTTCAACTCGGTGGGGGAGAGCAGGCGCGGTGAAAACTCGGTCACTTCCACAAGTCCGCGCGTGGGAGAGAAGGGCAAGACATACTCGAACACGATGCGGCCTTGGGGACTCCAGCGAAAGTCCATCAGCGTCACGGCTTGGGAGTCGAAGCGCAGCTGGGCGAACTCGACTTCGGCCCCGATGAAGGTCTGCCAGAGGAGGGCGCCCCCAGTCCGCGGGACAGCCGGCGGCCGGGTATCCACCACGTTTCGG
>JALOKO010000325.1 GCA_025456495.1 Bryobacterales bacterium
CGTGATTGCCGCGGTCAACGTCGTCTTGCCGTGGTCAATATGCCCGATCGTCCCAATGTTGACGTGCGGTTTACTGCGGTCAAATTTTTCTTTTGCCATGGTCCTCAAATCTCCCTTAGCGATTCGCGCGCTTGCGTCGCAGTCATTGGCGGCTTCGGTCTAGCTGGCCACCTTGCCTCGCGATCTGCTGATGATTTCCTCGGCAACATTCCGAGGCGCCTCTTCGTACTGGCCGAAGTGCATCGTGAAACTGCCCCGGCCTTGCGTCTTGGAGCGCAGATCGGTGGCGTATCCAAACATTTCCGACAACGGCACCATGGCCTTGATCACGTGCGTGCCACCCAGAATCTCGCTTCCCTCCAGGCGACCGCGGCGGGAAATCAGGTCTCCGTTGACGGCGCCCATGTAGTCATCCGGCACCACGACCTCAACCCGCATCACCGGCTCCAGAAGAACCGGCTTCGCCTTGCCCGCTACTTCCTTGATGGCCATGGATCCGGCGATCTTGAACGCCATTTCCGAAGAGTCCACATCATGGTAGCTGCCGTCGTAGAGGGTCACCTTCAGGTCGGACATCGGATAGCCCGCCAGAATACCCCCTTCCAGCGCTTCCTTGATCCCGGCCTCAGTGGGATTGACGTATTCCTTGGGAACCGTCCCACCCACGACAGCGTTCACAAACTGGAAGCCGCTACCGGTTTCGGTGGGCTCAATGCGAATCTTGACGTGCCCATACTGGCCGCGTCCACCGCTCTGGCGCACAAAGCGCCCTTCGCCTTCCGCCGGATTGCGGATCGTTTCGCGGTAAGCCACTTGCGGTCGACCGACGTTGGCTTCCACATTAAACTCACGCTTCAGGCGATCGACAATGATTTCCAGGTGCAGTTCGCCCATACCCGCCAGAATCGTCTGTCCGGTTTCGGCGTCGGTATTCACGCGCAGGGTGGGATCCTCGTTGGTGAGTTTCCCGATGGCGATGCCCAGCTTTTCCTGGTCACCCTTTGTCTTGGGCTCGATTGCCAACTGAATGACGGGCTCAGGGAAGTCAATCGCTTCCAGCAGGATGGGCGACTTCTCCGCGCAAATTGTATCGCCGGTGCCCACCTGTTTCAAGCCCACGCAGGCGGCGATGTCCCCCGCCAGCACTTCTTCAATTTCTTCACGCTTGTTGGCGTGCATCTTCAGGATGCGGCCAATGCGCTCCTTCTTCCCCTTTGCGGCGTTCAACACGGCGTCCCCCGCGCGAAGGGCGCCCGAATAGACGCGCACGAAGGCTAGCTGCCCGACGAAGGGGTCGGTCATGATCTTGAAGACCAATCCGGCAAAGGGCTCGCTGTCGTCGGACTTCCGCTCCAGAGCCAGCTCCGGATTGTTGACGTCGGTACCCTTGATGGCCGGTACGTCCACCGGGGATGGCAGGTAATCGGCCACCGCGTCCAGCATGCTCTGCACGCCCTTGTTCTTGAAGGCGGTTCCGCAGATGACCGGGAAAATCTTCCGGGAATTCGTTCCCTGACGAATGCCCATCACGATCTCTGCTTCAGAGAGCGCTTCGCCCTCCAGGACCTTCTCCATCAGCGTGTCATCGCACTCAGAAACCGCTTCCACCATCTTTTCGCGGTATTCGTTGGCCAATTCCACCAGGTCTTCCGGAATCTCGGTTACTTCGTAGGCAGCCCCGAGGGTTTCGTCCTTCCAGACGATCGCCTGCATTTTCACCAGATCCACCACTCCCTTGAAGTGGTCTTCGGCACCGATGGGAATCTGAATGGCAACCGGGTTCGCCTTCAGGCGGTCAATGATGGTTTGTACGGCCCGGTAAAAATCCGCGCCAATCCGGTCCATCTTATTGATGAAGCAGATGCGTGGCACCTGATACTTGTCCGCCTGGCGCCAAACGGTTTCCGACTGCGGCTGCACGCCAGCCACAGCGTCGAATACGGCAACAGCGCCGTCCAGCACGCGCAGCGAACGTTCCACCTCGGCCGTGAAATCCACGTGCCCGGGTGTGTCGATGATATTGATGGTGACATCCTTCCAGGTGCAGGTGGTTGCAGCGGAAGTGATGGTAATGCCGCGCTCCTGCTCCTGCTCCATCCAGTCCATGATGGCAGTGCCTTCATGCACTTCCCCCAACTTGTGGGTACGGCCGGTGTAGTAGAGAATACGCTCCGTGGTGGTCGTTTTACCGGCATCAATGTGGGCCATGATGCCGATATTGCGGATCTTCGAAAGCGGTACCTGTCGTGCCATATGGTGTCGTTGCGTCCTCGGGGGAGCTGCTGCGTCTGTTGCGCGTCTCTTCTACCACCGATAATGGGCGAAGGCCTTGTTGGCTTCGGCCATGCGGTGAACGTCGTCTTTCTTCTTCACGGCCCCGCCACGCATGGCGGAGGCATCCAGGAGTTCTCCCGCCAAGCGGGCGATCATCGTCTTTTCGCTGCGCTTGCGGGCATTGGAAATCAGCCAGCGAATCGCCAGACTGGTGCGGCGATTCTGAGGAACCTCAATGGGCACCTGGTAGTTGGCGCCGCCCACGCGACGACTCTTGACTTCCAGTAGGGGACGACAGTTTTCAACGGCCTTGCGGAAAACTTTCAGCGCCTCTTCGCCCGCCTTCTCTTCCATTACCGTCATCGCGTCATAGAAGATGCGGCTGGCGGTATTCTTCTTGCCATCCCACATCATGGAGTTGATGAACTTCTCGACGAGGGTGGAGCTATACACCGCGTCGGGTGCGATTTCTCGAACTTCCGCTCTACGTCTACGTGCCATGGATCGATCTGCCTCCGGCTTTCTTCTGCCCTAAACTACTGCGGCTGACGAATGACCGCTTACGACTTCGGCCGCTTCGCACCGTATTTGGAACGGCCCTGCTTGCGGTTTGCCACTCCGGCGGTATCCAGCGTTCCACGAATGATGTGATACCGCACACCGGGGAGATCCTTCACACGACCGCCGCGGATGAGGACGATGGAGTGCTCCTGCAGGTTGTGGCCGATACCGGGAATGTAAGACGTGACCTCAATTCCGTTCGTCAAACGCACGCGCGCCACCTTCCGAAGCGCCGAGTTGGGCTTTTTCGGGGTGGTGGTGTACACGCGGGTGCAAACGCCACGGCGTTGCGGACAGGCCTGAAGCGCAGGGCTCTTGGTCTTGGTGACGGGCGCGCTCCGCCCTTTGCGTACGAGTTGCTGAAATGTAGGCACGAATGCTCCTAAAACCTCTTGCCGTTTCCCCGCGTCCAGGCCCGAAATCGAGACAAGGACGCAAGCCACAGCTCCGCTTGGGAGTGAGCAGTGGAAACAGAAGTCAATGACATGGAAACCAGGCCCAAGGGGACCAAGTTTCGCCATTGCCCTTACCTAATCACACGGAATGATTCCGGGAGGCAGCGGGGCGAGGGTTCCGGCCGGGCCAATCCACCTGCACATCGATTCTCGAAAACCAGCTCAATCCAGTAATCAAGGTCCTGTGCAAGGACGGTGGTTTGGGGGTAGCTCGGATCAAGTCACAACGCCAAACCTTTAGATGGTAGCGTAGGTGCGGTGTGTGCGTCAAGGGGATTGTTCAGATAACCATCGGGGATCGCCGGGACATACTTTAGTCCGGCGCCCGGAAGGCGAGAACTGCGTTAAGACCACCGAACGCGAAGGAATTGGAGAGCGCGGCGCGGATGGGGAGTGGGCGAGCGTTGTTGGGCACGTAGTCGAGGTCGCACTCCGGATCCGCCTCGGTGAAGTTGGCGGTGGGTGGCGCCATCTGATTCCGGATGGCCAGCACGGTGGCGACGGCCTCCACCGCACCCGCGCCTCCCAGGACATGGCCATGCATCGACTTGGTGGAGCTAACGGCAAGACGGTCCGCTGCGGCGGCGAAGACCTCACGAATTGCTTTCGTTTCCAGCGGATCGTTGGCCGGCGTGCCGGTACCGTGGGCGTTGATGTAGTCTACGTCCGCCGGTGTCATGCCCGCCGTATGCAGTGCGCGCGACATGGCCAGAGCCGCGCCTTCCGGAGCAGGCAGGGTTAGGTGCGAGGCGTCCGCCGACATGCCGAAGCCAGCCAGTTCCGCCAGGATGGTGGCCTTCCGGGCGCGCGCGGACTCTTCTGATTCCAGCACCAGGACGCCGCCGCCCTCACCCAGAATCAAGCCGCTGCGGTTGCGGGAAAACGGACGGCAGGTATCCGGCGAGACAACGCGCATGCCTTCCCAGGCCTTCAGAAATCCAAAGGTGATGGAGGATTCGCTGCCGCCGGCAAGCGCCAGGTCACAGGCCCCGCTGCGAATATGGCTCCAGGCCAGACCGATGGCGTGGTTGGCGGATGAACAGGCAGTAGATACCGTATACACCAGACCGCGAACGCCATACACGATACTCAGCTGGCTGGCGCCCGCGTTGGGCATGATTTTCGGAATCACCAGGGGGTTGACGCGGGGCTTCTTCAGACCGTACATATCCCAGAATGCGGTGTCATGGGCCAGTTCGCCACCAATTCCGCTGCCGGTGACGATTGCCGCGCCCGCCCAGCGTGGATCATCGGGAGGGATTCCGGATTGCTCGACAGCCTCCCCGGCGGCGGCAAGCAGGAATTGCGCAAACCGGTCGGAGCTGTCCAGCAAGCGAGGGGACAGGCGGCCATCCGGGAAGCCAACCACCATTCCCGCCTTGTCGAATCGGAGGGGACCTTGGTGAAATTCGGGAAGCGCCGACAGGCCAACGGCGCCCGCCTCAAGTGATTCCCATAGGCATTGGGCGTTCAGGCCAAGGGCGCAGACGGCCCCGATCCCGGTGACGACAACACGACGCGCACTCATGGCAGCACTGGCCCGCTAGGCGGTTGGGGCCGGAGAATCCGCTCCAGCGGAACGGCTTTCCAACAGCGCGTGGATGCGCTCAGCAGCTTGGCGAACCGTACGCAACTCCTTCGCTTGGTCATCAGGAATATCGATATTGAACTCATTTTCCAGAGCGAACACGATATTGAGACCGTCCAGCGAATCGATTTGCAGTTCTTCGAACGTGCTGTCCAGCGACACCCTGCCCGATTCCAGTTTTTGTGTGGAAGCGATTACGGCCACCACTTTTTGC
>JALOKO010000326.1 GCA_025456495.1 Bryobacterales bacterium
TGATCTGCGTAGGTGTGGCCCTGCTGTGTGGCGGCGTCGCGGCTAGTGGACAGCCTGCCGCTTCGCCCATCCGCTTTGAGAATCGTACCGCGTCCAGTGGGCTGCGGTTCGTGCTGGACAACAACCTTAGCGAGGAGCGGCGCTATGTGGAGAGCGTGCCCGGAGGGATGGCGGCCTTCGATTTTGATGGAGATGGACTGCTGGACCTGTTCTTCACCAATGGCGCGGAAATGCCGTCGGGCCGGAAGAGCGGGGCGCGCTTCCACAACCGTTTGTTTCGGAATCTGGGGGGCTTTCGCTTTGAGGACGTCACCCAGAAGGCCGGATTGGCGGGCGAGGGCTTTTCCTTCGGCGCCGCTGTGGGGGACTTCGACAACGACGGTCATCCCGACCTGTTCGTTGCCGGTTATCGCGCCAACCGGCTCTACCGCAATCGCGGTGACGGCAGTTTCGAGGACGTCACTGCCAAAGCGGGCATTCCCAGTGACCGGTGGGGAGTGGCCGCTGCGTTCGTGGACGTGGACAGCGACGGGCGGCTGGACCTGTTCCTGGTGAACTACGTCCAATGGACTCCAGAATACAGCCGCTACTGCGGCGACCGCGCCCGGAATCTCCGCGTGTACTGCCATCCGCGTTATCTGCGGCCAGAGCCCAACCAACTATTGCGGAATCGGGGCGACGGCGCATTCACCGACATTTCGAAGTCCAGCGGGATCGCTGACCACCTGGGCAAGGGAATGAGCGTGGCGGTGGCGGACTTCAATGTGGATGGCCATGCGGACCTTCTGGTGACCAACGATTCCGAGCCCGATTTCCTGTTCCTGAACGACGGCAAGGGCAACTTCACGGAAACCGGACTGCTGGCCGGGGTGGCGATGTCGATGAACGGGCGGGCCATCTCCAGCATGGGCGTGGACGCGCGCGATTTCAATAACGACGGACTGCCGGACATTGCCGTCACCGCCCTTAGCGGCGAGACCTTCCCGGTGTTTCGCGGCAGCGGCGACGGGAACTTCGCCGACGTCACCTACGCCACCGGCATGGCCGCGGCCACGCAGCGCTACGCCGGGTGGGGAATCGCCTTTGCTGACCTGGACAACGATGGGTGGAAAGACCTGCTGACATCCAATTCCCATGTCAATGATCGGATTGCGGAAACCGAATCCACCCCCTACCAGCAGCCCTGCACGGTGCTTCGCAATCGAAACGGGGAAGCGTTTGCGCTGCTGGATGAGAGTGGATTGGAGGGGCATTCCGCCGCCCATCATGGGTTGATTGTGGCTGATCTGGATAACGATGGACGGCTGGACGCGGCGATGTCGGTGGTGAATGGTCCAGCCGCAGTGTGGCGAAATGCTTCGCCGCCGGGAAGCTGGATCGCCTTCCGACTGCGGGGCGCTGGCCCGGCCAAAGGCAGCAATCGCGATGGCATTGGCGCCCGCATCGTCGTGGATGGGCAAATGAACCACCAGACCGTTGCCGGTAGCTACGCTTCCAGCGTACTGGGCCCGGTTCACTTCGGGTTGGGAAAGGCGAAGGTCGCCCAACAGGTGACCATCCACTGGCCAAGTGGCGTCACGCAGCGTCTGCAGAATCTGGAAGCGGGCAAGGTGCATACCATTGAGGAGCCTGGGCGCTAGCGGGCGCGTGCGTTTTCGCACGATGGAGGTGGCATGTTGGGGGCTGAAACGAAGCTGTCATAAAAATTCGCTATACTACCGATTGGCTAGAATTATGGCCTTTGTAGTACGCATATGATGAATCGTTCTCCCCTCGTTTTGCGGCGCCACATTCCAAGGCGCCTGGTGTTGGCCGCTCCCCTTTCGATGATTGTGAAGGCCAGCGGTATGGAAGCCCAACGGTTAAGCGCGTTGGAAGAGCTTAGTGTGACCGAGCTGGAAAACAAGACCCATCACGTGCAGGGAATTGTCGTGGATGCGGCAACCTTGTGGGTGAGTTCGGTGTCGAAACCGCACGCGGCTGGATACCTGCACGAGTTTGATTTGCAAACCGGGCGTCATCGCGGAACGGTAGAGATCCATGAAGGGGCAAGGTATCATCCGGGCGGCATGGACCAGGATGCTGAGTCGTTGTGGATTCCCGTGGCGGAGTACCGCCCGCGCAGCAGCAGCACGATGCTGCAGGTGAGCAAGCGCACCCGCCAGGTGATTGCGCGGTTTGAGGCGCCCGACCATATCGGGTGCGTGGCCGTGGCGGGGGATCGGCTGATTGGCGGCAATTGGGATGCTCGCGAATTCCATTACTGGGACCGCAAGGGCGCGTTGCTGGACAAGAGACCAAACCCGGGCAAGGTGGCCTATCAGGACCTGAAGTTCGAGGACGGCATGTTGCTGGCTTCGGGCAACATCTCCGCCGACGAAGGGGCGATCGACTGGCTGCACCCGGACACGCTGCAACTGCGCAAGCGCATCCTGAGTGGGAAGACCGACCGCGGCGTCCGCTTCACCAATGAGGGGATGGCGGTGGTGGACGGGAAACTGTACCTGCTGCCAGAGGACGGCCCCAGCCGCCTGTTCGTGTTCCAGTTGTAGCGCCGGCAAGCGCTTGCGCCCCCAGGCTGGCGCCGATATGCTACCAGCCATGATGCGGACGCTGCTGCTAATCACGTTGATGCTGGGTTTGGCGGGCGCGGGGTGTGCGCAGACGACCCCCAAGCCCCGCGTGTTCGTGCTCACCGATATCTCCAATGAACCGGATGATGAGGAGAGCCTGGTTCGCTTCCTGGTGTACGCCAACGAGTACGACGTGGAGGGCCTGGTGGCCACTACGTCCACGCACCTGCGGGACAAGGTCCGGCTGGACCTCATCCACCGTCAGTTGGACGCTTATCAGCAGGTGCTGCCCAACCTGCGCCTGCACGCCGAAGGATATCCATCGGCGGAGCGGTTGCGGGCGGTGGCCAGGGCGGGCGTTCCCCGGCTGGGGATGGAAGGCGTGGGCCCTGGGATGTCCACGGATGGGTCGCGCCTGTTGATTGAGGCTGCCGACCGGGACGATCCGCGGCCGCTGTGGGTGCTGGCCTGGGGTGGTCCGAATGTGCTGGCGCAGGCGCTGTGGGAGGTGCGCGCAACACGATCCCCCATCGAACTTGCCGGGTTCATCGCCAAGCTGCGCGTGTACACGATTTCTGACCAGGACGACAGCGGGCGCTGGATGCGCATCCAGTTTCCTGACCTTTACTACGTGGTGAGCCCCAGCACCGTGCAGAGCGCTGATTACTATCTGGCCACCTGGAGCGGTATTGGCGGGGACCGATTCTATCGCAACGGCCCTGGCTACATGCAGCACATGGTGGACAACCCCTGGCTGGAGGAGAACATCATCCGCAACCATGGTCCGTTGGGAGCACTGTATCCCCGCGTGGCCTACATCATGGAGGGCGATACGCCGTCGTTCCTGAACCTGATCCAGAATGGCCTGGGCGGGGATATTGAACCCAGCTATGGGGGCTGGGGCGGCCGCTACGCGCTGCGCGCGTCTTACGGCGAGACGCGGCCCATCTGGACGAACTCGCGCGATACGGTGACCCTGCCCGATGGGACCTCGCATACCAGCAACACCGCGACCATCTGGCGCTGGCGAGAGCACTTCCAGAACGATTTTGCCGCCCGCATGGATTGGTGCGTCAAACCCAGGGCGGAAGCCAATCACAATCCTGTGGCGGTGGTGAACGGCCACCGGGGCAACGGGCCTATTCGCTTAAAGGCGCAGCCGCGCGAACGCATCCGGTTGAGCGCAAGCGCCAGCACGGATCCGGACGGGAATGCCCTTAGCTATCGCTGGTATCCGTATCCTGAGGCGGGCACGTTTCGCGGGCAATTGGTGCTGACCGGGGCCGATGCGGCGGAAGTCCAGGTGGATATCCCCGCTGACGCGCGTCCGGGGGTGGCGCACATCCTTCTGGAGGTAAAGGACAGCGGATCGCCCGCGTTGTTTCGCTACCGGCGGGTGATTGTGGACATTGACGGAGCGCCCTGACGGCGGATGTTACGATCTAAGAGTGATGAAGATTGGCGTCGTTGGACTCGGCTTCATGGGCAGTACCCATTTGAAGGCCATCAAGAAGCTGCAGGGCGTGGAACTGGCCGCTGTTTCTGACCCGAATGAAAAGATCCTGGAAGGGGATCTTTCGGGAATTCAGGGAAACCTGGGCGGACCCGGCGAGAAGTACGACTTCTCTGGCATTGGCCGCTATCGGGACTGGCGCGACCTGCTGAAGGATGACAACGTGGAGGCGGTGGATTTCTGTACTCCTACGTATTTCCACGTGGACAACGCCGTGGAGGCCCTGAACGCGGGCAAGCACGTGCTGGTGGAAAAGCCGATGGCGATCCGCGGGGCGGACACTGATCGGATGCTGGAGGCCGCCGCGCGCAGTGGCAAGACGCTGATGGTGGCGCAGGTGTTGCGCTTCTTTCCGGCGTACCGGAAACTCCGCGAATTGGTGCGCTCTGGCGAAGTGGGAGATGCGCGGATGGCCACGTTCCGTCGGCGCTGCGGGGCGCCTTTTTGGAGCCAATGGCTGACCGACCCTGAAAAGAGCGGCGGCGCCATCATTGACCTGCTGATCCATGACATTGACTTCGTGCTGCATACCTTTGGGGAGCCGGAAACCGTGTCGGCGGTGGGAATTGAGGATTTGCCGCGCGGGCTGGATGTGATCACGGCCAGCCTCTATTATCCCGGCAACCTGACGGTGGTGATTCAGGGCGGCTGGTATCACCCGAAAGCCTTCCCGTTTTCGATGGAGTACAACGTCGTGTGCGATGGCGCGACGTTTGAGTTTTCCTCGGCGGGCAAGGAGCCAACGCAGTACGGCGTGGACGGCAGCGAAGCGGCCCTGGACCTGCCGGAGACGGATGGCTACGAGGCCGAGATCAGCTATTTCGTGGAGTGCGTGACAGAGGGTAAGCCGCCCGCGTTCTGCCCGCCTGAGGAATCAGCGGCCGGAGTCAAGCTGGCGGACAAACTGAAGGAAGCGCGACGGAAGAACGGAGTACGAATCGCATGAGAGCAGTGACAGAATTTGAGCTGGGCGCGATGTTTTGGGCGGCCGGCGAACCCGGT